>CABUMF010000013.1 GCA_902492655.1 uncultured Eubacteriales bacterium
TGAGATTTATTCTCCCGAAGGCAATATTCTTACAAAAACAGCCGATTTGATCGGATATAATAAATCTGACGCATTGATAGGAAGCTGGGATCGTATTGTAATGTACGCTCCCGTGTCAACAGTACCCGGAAATGCGGTTATGTACGATGACATCACAGTATTAAAAGCAGTGAAAAAACCGGTAACCGTTAAGTATGACAACACTTACGGTTCTGTAAAATATAACGGAGAGGTAGTTGAAAGCGGCGATGCAATTGCCGTTCCCTACAACAGCGACTCAGAAATTAAGCTTACCGTTGAACCTAAATCCGAGTATATGGTTAAGGATGTAACGGTTGGCGGTGTATCCGTAGGTAACACAACGGAAATTTCCCTTAAAAATATAACGGGGGACACAGAGGTTGAGGTTTCATTTAAGAAAGCGCCTCTTGCAGAGCCCCGTGCACCGATTGTTTCAAATGTTAAAATTATCGGAACCGCTATGGTTACGAGAGAACTTTCCGTAGACTTTGATTTTTCAGACGAAAACGAAGACGAAATGACCGGTGCGGACTACTCATGGGAGCTTTCCGCAGACGGTAAAACAGACTGGGAAACAGCATCGACAGGCGAAACCTTTACTCTTACGGAAGAAATGATAGGAAAGTCTTTAAGAGTAGGTATCGTAGCTAAGACAGATGCCGCAGAGCTTTCAAACAGCGAAAAGACTTATTCCGATGTTTTCGGTCCCGTATTTGCACTTAAAGAAGCTCCTTCCATAAAGGAAGGTTCCGCAAAAATCAACGGAAGCGGCAATGTGAGCGACGCTTTAATTGCAAATTACACTTATGTTTACGATAAAGTAAAGGGCGATGTTGAGGGTGATACCGAATTTGTTTGGGAATCCGCAGACAGCGCAGACGGAGAATATACGGTAATTCCGGGAGAAAACAGCAAGGTTTTCTGCCCATCAAGCGATTATGTAAAAAAATATGTTCGTGTTAAAATAACCCCCGTTGATGTAAACGGCATTAAGGGTGAAACTGCCGTAACCGAACCTATAGTAGTTTCCGCAGATGCAAGCGTGTTCTTTGTTGCTACAGACGGAAGTGACGATAACACAGGTACTTACACAGAGCCCTTCGCAACAATCAGCAAGGCTAAAAGTGTTGTTCGTTCACTCGTTTCAAAGGGACTTACAGCTCCTGTGTATGTAAATGTTCGAGGCGGAGATTATTATCTTGACGCAGGTCTTGTATTTGACGGCAGTGATTCGGGTACGGAGCAGTATCCCATAACCTACCGTGCTTATAACGGTGAAACCGTTAACCTTTTGGGTTCAAAAAAGCTTGATGCTTCTAAGATAACCAAGGTTACCGATGAAAAAATTCTCAATAAGCTTATAGAGGCTCCGGCTCGCGAACACCTTTATCAGGTTAAAATGAGCGATCTCGGAATTGATGCTCCCGCACTTGGATATAACGGTCAGAACCGCAAGAATGTGTTTATTCTCGATAATACCGAGCTCACAAATGCCCGTTGGCCCAATTTGGACGAGTCCGGCGGAGAACATACCTTTATAGGCGGTCAGGCGGCTGAGCTTACAGAAGATGAAGAGGGTAAATATAACGGGGATTCCCAGCCGATTAAGTTCAATTATTTTGACGATACAAACCGTTCCTCTCTTTGGGAATTTAAAGAGAACGATATGTTTATCGGCGGCGGTATTTCATACCTTTGGGCAGCACAGGTCTGCAAAATCGGTATGCTTGATCCCGAAAACAAAATACTCAAAAGCTCAGAAAACTTTACTTACGGTCAGGCAACCTATACCGCAAAGGATGACAGGTACCTCTATTTTGAAAACATTATGGAGGAAATTGATGTTCCCGGCGAAAGCTATCTTGACCGCGAAACCGACACACTCTATTTGTACCCCGCAGGTGAAATAACGGAGGATTCAAGATTTTCGTTGACAACGCTTTCGTCTGATGTTATTAACTGCGAAAGCGGATGTAATCTTGTGTTTGACGGACTTAACATCAAAGAAACAACAGGTACCGGCGCTTTGTTCGGTGGCTTGTCCAATAATGTTACGGTAAAAAATGCGGATTTTGCATTTCTCGGTGTTTACGGAATTAGAATTTACGGTTATAATAAAACAATCGAAAACTGCAATTTCTATAACATTCCAAACTCTGCTATCATGCTCAACGGCGGAGACAAAACCTCTCTTACATCCTCAGGAAACGTTGTAAATAACAATGTTTTCAGAGCTTGCTCCGGTACCTGTAATGGTGCTATTGAAGTAAGCGGTGTAGGACATATTGTCAAAAACAACAAGTTTTATGATTATGACAGAGATGCACTCCGTTGCTTCGGAGTTAACAACATAGTTATTGAGTACAACGAGTTTTACGATTGCGCTCAGCTTAACTCCGACGCAGGTGTAATTTACTTCGGCAGAAGAGTTGGGGATATAGGTAATATTATCCGTTATAACTATTTCCATGAATACGGCGGCCATGTGGGAACACACGGTCAGCAGGCAATCTTTACCGATGACGGTCAGGTAGGCCCTGCAATTTACGGAAATATTATGTATAATCCTGTTTCCGAAACTTCATATCCCTTTAAGACCCACGCAGGTCAGTTCCACTGGATTCACGATAACATCTTTATCGGTGCTAAAGGTCAGGGGCTCTTTATGCAGATGTGGCCTCGCGGCTGGACACAGGCTCAGGATAAGCGTGAAGGTGTAGGAAGATGGTTCTTCTATATTCAGGACATCGGTGATGATATTTTATCGACCGGTAAATCAGGCATGTTTGCTACATATAAGGATTTGCTCTTTAGCGATACATGGTATAAGTATTACACCGAAGAAGAGCCCACAGGTCAGTGGAAATCCATGCTTGAAAACTATATTAACAAAGATATGTACGCAAAGCTTCAGGAAGCGTACGCAAACAGCACTAAGGAAAACAGCAAGGCACTTACCGACCTTGTAAATACTATTCCCAATGAGTATACAAACAAGCTTTGGAACAATGTTTACATCGACATCAGAACACCTGTTTCCGGCGGAAACTATTCCTATGAAACAAGTGCTCAGTTTACACTTGAAGACGGCAAAAAGCTCTTTAAGGATTTCGGCAGTGACTTTACGCTCACAAGTGATGGTCTTGCAACAATTCGTGAGCAAATTCCCGAATTTGAATCGGTTGATTTTTCAAAGATAGGTCTTGAGGAATCCGCAAACGAGATTTCTGCTCCGAAAGCTTCAAATGTTAAGATTACAGGTAACCCGAAAGCAGGCAACGCTTTAACCGCTAAATACGATTACGAAAGCGAAGCCGGAATTAAAGAAGGTCTTTCCAAAGTCTATTGGTATGTTTCAGACAAAGAGGACGGAAAGTATGAAAGAATTACCAGAGGCTACGGTCCTGCACTCACTCTTACCGAGGATTATGAAAACAAATATGTAAGATACGAGGTTGTGCCGGTTGACAGCGAATATCGCTATGACAGGAAAGCTTATACCTCCGAGGCAATTTTGGTTTCGGACAGCACTTCTGCAGATAAAACAGAGCTTTGGGATAATATTGGAGATGCCGTTGAACTCATTGACGGAGTCGAAGTAGGTAATAAACCCGGTCAGTATCCGCAAAGCGCAGTAGATAGCCTTGAAAAAGCTATCTCAGAGGCTAAGCAGATTGCAAATACTCAGAACGCTTTTGAATATCAGATTTCTGATGCTACAGATGTGCTTAAAGCAGCAATTGACGAATTTATCGCAAGCGTTGTGCCCGATGAATCAAAAGATGCGGACAAAACAAGACTTGAAGAAGTAATAGCCGAAGCCGAAGGCTTTGTAAAATCAGCAAAAACCGGCACCGGCTACGGTGAATACACCTCCTCGGTTATAGCTTCGCTTAACACCGAAATTAATTTGGCAAAGCAGGTTAATTCCGATGATGATGCTACAGCTTCGGATGTTAACGATGCCGTACTCAAACTTAGAAATGCGCTTAATAACACAAAGGGTAAGTTTAATCAGAGCGGTGTGGTAAGCTCAAACGGCACTCTTAATCTCAATTACAACGGTGAAAAAGCTGAAATCACTGTAGGAAACGGTGTAAATAATGTTGAGGTTATTGTTGAAAAAGGTGCACAAATGCCTGAGGTAACCGTAAATTCCGGCAGCTCATCTCTTGAAATCAGAAGGGGAACTGCGGCAAACGGAAACTTTGATCTTCCTATCGAAGGCACAACACATACGGCTAACCTTAAAGCCGGAACAATCAGCAAGGTTTATGCTTCCGGCAGTGAATTAGCTGAGTTTGACAAGCTTGTCAGACTTGTGTTTAAGGGCGAGGCAAACAAAAAAGCGGCTTATCTTGACACAAACGGTGCATACACAACCGTATCAAAACTCTTGACTTCCGACAGCTTTGAGACTGCCGAAAAGTCACTTGAAGGCAAGAAACAGCGTGCGGTATACGTGAATGTTGGCGACGATTTGGTTGTTTACACTTATCTTACATCGGAATGGATTACAATAGAATCACCTTCTTCGGTTGTTGACGAAGGCGGTAACATCGGTGGCGGCGGAGCAGGAAATGTAATCGTTAACGGTGGCGGAAATAAGGGCACTAACAATTTCTATTCCGCAGATACAACAACTCCTAGCATAGATAACCCCTTTACTGATATGGTGAACCATTGGGCAGCCGCAGATGTCCTTGCATTGAATAAGGCAGGAATCGTTTCGGGTGTATCAGATTCACTCTTTGAACCTGAGAGAAATATAACCAGAGCGGAATTTGCCGCTATAATCGCCCGTGCTTTGAATCTTGGGGAAAAAGCCGCAAGCTATAAAGATGTTAGCACAAACGATTGGTTTGCAGGCTATGTAGGTTCCTGCTCCGATGCCGGTATTATTTCGGGCTTTGACGGATTCTTCAGACCAAACGATAACATCACCCGTCAGGAAATGGCTGTAATTATAGTTAACGCATATTCTTACATCGGCGGTGTAGGCGCAAGCGGCAGCTTAGGAGAATTTACCGATAAATCGGAAATTGCAGACTGGGCAAAGGCGGCTGTTGATACAGCTTCCTCCGTAGGACTTATCTCAGGTATGGGAGACGGTACCTTTGCACCCAATGCAAATGCAACACGAGCTCAGGCTGCAAGTATTGTTAAGAGACTTCTTGACAAATAATTAATTTAGCGTATCCCACTCTCTCCTTATATATGCGGAGCAGTTTCTCTTTTCACTGCTCCGCAATACATTTTAAATTAAGAAAGGAATAATATAGAATTTTCTTCATGGAAATCGTCTTGCGAATTTTTCGTAAGGCGATTTCTCATTGTTTGTGCAGGTATGATCGGAATAAGATATTTTAGTGTTTCCTACAATTTTGACACATTTTTCTTCAAAATCTGACTATATATTATTTAGTGTATGAGGTAAAATATGAGTAATAAATGAGAAAGGGGCAGACGTTATGGGAACACTTGCGACAATAATTATGTATGCATTTATTATCGGTGTTGTCTCTGCGGTCGGGTTTTTTGTAATAAAATCCGCAGTGAAAGCAGCATTGGAAGAATTTGTGGAGGAAAAAAGATATGAAAAGAATTAACAGTATTTTATGGGGACTTGTTCTTCTGGCAGTCAGCGCAGTTCTTATTTTAAACGTGTTCGGAATAACTGACATTAATTTGTTTTTTGAGGGTTGGTGGACCTTGTTTATTATCGTTCCGTGCCTTATAGGTCTTATCTCCAACCGTGACAAAACAGGCAATGCCGTAGGACTTTTGGTGGGAATATTCCTGTTGCTTGCCTGCCGTGATTTAATCAGATTCGATTATTTCTGGAAGCTTTTGGTTCCCGTTATAATTGCGGCAATCGGCATTAAAATGATTTTTAAGGGTGTAAGAGGAAATAAAGGCTTTGTAAAATGCGATATTACAAACGAAAAAGATATTAAAACGGGTTTTGCCGCTTTTTCGGGGCAGGACATAGTAGTTGACAACGAAATTTTTAAGGGCGCAGAGCTTACTTCCGTGTTCGGCGGAATAAAGTGCGACTTGAGGAATGCGATCTTTGAAGGAGATACCGTAATTAATGCTTGTTGCATTTTCGGCGGAACCGACATTATTCTTCCCGACTGCGTGAACATCAAGGTAAATTCCAACTCTGTTTTCGGCGGTATTGACAACAAAAAGCATCGTAATTCAAACGAAAACCAATATACCGTTTACGTAAACGGAACCTGTATTTTCGGAGGAGTTGATGTAAAATGACACCTTTGCAGAAAACACTGAAATATCTTGCAATGGCATTTGCAATATTTCTGTGCATAAGCATACTGATCGGCATATTCGGAGGGCTTTATACCGTTACATACTTTATATCCGGAAATTCCGGCGAACAAGGTGTTGAAAGCATAATGACCGAGCAGTTTTCGGGCGGCGAAATAACAGGTCTCAGGGTTAATATCAGTGCCGCCGAGCTCGAAATAAAAGCAGGCGAAAAATTCTCCGTTGAAACAAATCACAAGTATATAACCTGCAAGGAAAACGGAGATATTCTTGAAATTGACGAAACAAAACCATTTTTCGCTTCGCATCCGGGCGGAATGAAGGTTATTTTAACCATTCCGAAGGAAACCGTTTTTGATTATGCAGATATACGCACCGCAGCCGGAAGCCTCAAAATTGACAATTTTCGGGTAAACTCATTTTCTGCCAATCTCGGAGCAGGAGAACTAAGTGCAGAGGGGCTTTATGTGCTTCATAATACTGAAATTGAAGGTGGAGCCGGAAGCGTAACGATACAACATTCATATCTCAATAATTCCGATATTGACATGGGCGTCGGAGAACTGGATTTTGAAGGGGAGCTGGACGGAAATTGCAACATTGACTACGGCATCGGAGAAACAAATCTTGTACTTTCGGGTACGGAAAACGACTATACGATAGAGCTTGACAAAGGAATAGGCGAAGCTATGATTGAAGGTAAAAAAATGAGTGATGATTCGGTCTACGGCTACGGAATAAGACAAATTGAAATTGACGGCGGTATCGGCGAACTCAATATAACCTTTAATCCAAAGAATGAATATGAAAAAATATGAAAAGGGGATGTTTTGAATGAAAAACACGGCTAATATTCTTTTATCGGTATCAATACTTCTTATATCACTTATTTTGATTATGCTAAGTGCGGCTTTGTTTGAGTTCATGCCGATTGATTGGTCTGTTTTGCTTGTTGTTTTAAGCGGTATAACATTTATAATTTCATTAATTGCCGCAATATTGCTGGATTACAGTGCAGGAGATTATGAGTGCAAAAATTGCGGTCATAAATTCAAGCCTACCCTTACGGCTTATATTTTCGGGGCGCACACATTTACAAGAAGATATTTACGGTGCCCTCACTGCAACGAAAAAAGCTTTTGTAAAAGAAAACTGAATGAATAATCGGGAAAAATATTATTACAGCTTTATCTTTAAGTAAAAAAACGGAGGATTTTATGAACAATTTTATTTACGAAACGCCTACCAGGGTGTATTTTGGGAAAGGTGAAGAAAACAATATAGGAAGGATACTTTCGGCATATAATCCGAAAAAAGTATTGATTCATTACGGTAAAAATTCCGTAAAGGAAAGCGGATTGTTGGACAGAGTAAAGAAAAATCTTGATGCTGAAGGAATTAATTATATTGAACTGGGCGGAGTTTGCGCAAATCCCGAGCTGAGCCTTGTCAGAAGGGGAATTGAATTATGTATTGCAAACCGGGTGGACTTTGTTCTGGCGATTGGCGGCGGCTCGGTGATTGATTCTGCAAAAGGTATAGCAAACGGCGCCGCAAACCCCGATGTGGATGTATGGGATTTTTCGCTTGGCAAATGCGTGCCCGAAAAAACCTTAAATAAGGGCGCAATTCTGACGCTGTCAGCCGCAGGTTCGGAAATGTCAAACTCCTGTGTTATTACAAACAGCGATACGGGAGAAAAAAGAGGGTACGGTTGCAGTAATAACAGATTGAACTTTGCCATTGAAAATCCCGAGCTGACATTTACCGTAAATGCGTATCAAACGGCTTGCGGAATTGTGGATATTGCCATGCACACCATTGAGAGATACTTTTGCCCGGGTGAAGATACTTATTTAACGGATTCTATAGCCGAGTCGGTTATAAAATCGGTTATGAAAGCCGGTGTTGATTGCCTAAAAAACCCGTATGATTATGAGGCGCGAGCAAACATGATGTGGGCTTCGTCTTTGGCGCATAACGGGCTGACGCAGTGCGGTAGAGAGTTTCAACTGCCTGTTCATCAATTTGAGCATGAGGTTTCCGGAATGTATCCGCAAATAGCTCACGGTGCCGGTCTTGCGGCAATATGGTGCAGTTGGGCAAGATATGTTTATCCGTCCAATTTGAGCAGATGGCTTCAATATGCTCATAATATCTGGAATTTGGATATTGACTTTGAGCACCCGGACAGGACTGTCGAAGAAGCAATAGCAATGCAAGAACGGTTCTATTCGTCTATCGGTATGCCGACTGATCTTAAGTCTTTGGGCGTAAGCAGGGACTCTCTTGAAAAGCTTGCACTCGATTGCTCAAGAAATAAGACAAGAATCTTGACGGGCTACAGAAGCCTTGATTATGACGACATATTAAAAATATATAATATGGCTTTTGATAATTAATTACGGCAAAAAAACTGTCGGAACAGTTATTTAGAGAAGGAAAGGAAATAATATGATTAAAGATAATATAAAAATAAGATTTGAGAAAAAGGAAGAATACAGGGAAGTTGAAAATCTTGTAAGGGAAAGCTTTTGGAATGTGTACCGTCCGGGTTGCTTTGAACATTATGTATTAAATCAGCTTCGTGACGATCCGGCGTTTGTTCCGGAACTTGATTTTGTTATGGAACAAAACGGCAGGCTGATCGGTCAGAATATGTTTATGAGAGCAAATATAAAAGCTGATGACGGCAGAGATATACCGATTATGACTATGGGACCGATTTGCATTATTCCTGAGCTTAAAAGGCAGGGGTACGGTAAAATTCTGCTTGACTACTCATTGGAAAAAGCCGCAGAGCTCGGGTGCGGAGCTGTTTGCTTTGAAGGTAATATTGACTTTTACGGAAAGAGTGGCTTTACATATGCCAAAAATTTCAATATCCGCTATCACGGACTTCCTGAGGGCGAGGACTCTTCTTTCTTTTTGTGTAAGGAATTAATCCCGGGATATTTGGCCGGTATTACGGGCGAGTATGCAACGCCGGAAGGATATTTCGTTGATGAAGCTAAGGTTGAGGAGTTCGATAAGGAGTTCCCGTTTAAGGAAAAACTGAAGCTTCCGGGTCAGTTATTTTAACAGCATAAATTAAAATGAGTAAGAGGAGAAAAATATTTATAAAACTTTTTAAAATAATGCTTGACTCGTCCCTTAGGGGAGGTTATACAATAGCCTTATAAACTAAAAGGAGGCTATGTATGAATTCTTGTATCGAAGCTAAAAGCTTAACAAAATCATTTAACGGAAGAACAGTTGCAGACAAAATTTCCTTCCGTGTAGATAAAGGAGAGGTTTTTGGTCTTTTAGGTCATAACGGAGCAGGGAAAAGTACAATCATTGATTTGCTCCTTGGACTCAAAAAGCCGGATTACGGAGCAGGAACGATATTTGGCTTGGATCCGGCGAAGAATCGAAAGGCGGTATTTAAACGGGTTGGCGTGCAGTTGCAATCCTCTCACTATCAAAACAATATCAGGGTGGATGAACTTTTTATGGAAATGTCGGCTTTATATAAAAAGTGCACGGATTACCGTAAGCTGCTACGGTATTTCTCATTGGAAAAGTTTGAAAAGTCACAGGTAAACAAGCTGTCCGGCGGAGAAAGACAAAGATTGTCTGTTGCATTTGAAGTAATTCGAATTACAACAGGAACACTTGTAAAATCTGTTGATACGGAAGGGAAAATGTAATATGCGAAGAACTTATATTGATAATATACGCTGGGCTGTCGTCCTGATTGTTTTGATTTATCATGTTTGCTATATGTTCAACGGTGTGGGTGTTGCGGGCGGTATCCCGAATGCCGCAAACATTCCCGCTTTTGATGCGCTTACATATGTTGTTTATCCGTGGTTTATGGTGCTCCTGTTCGTGATTTCGGGCATGAGTGCAAGGTATTCGCTTCAAAAAAGAACCGTAAAGCAGTTCTTAAAAGAACGCACCGAAAAACTTCTTGTTCCTTCAACCTTGGGCTTGTTTGCAATTCACTGGATTACGGGATATTTGAATATAAAAATGGGCGGAGGTCTTTCATATATTCCTTCGGCTTTGATATATCCTATTTCCGCCGTAAGCGGAACCGGACCGCTTTGGTTTATACAAATGCTGTTTTTATTTTCATGTATTCTTGCATTTCTTAAAAAGGCAGACAAAAATGACATATTGTGGAAAACTTGTAAAAATGCAAATTTACCGATAATTTTTTTGCTCTTTGTTGTGATATTCGGAGCCGCACAGATTTTGAATATGCCAATTTTAACAACCTACCGTTTTGGAATTTATTTTGCGGCATTTCTTATCGGCTACTATGTTTTCTCCCACGATGAAGTGCAGGAAAAAATAGAAAGCGTTTGCATTCCCATGTTATGCCTTGCAGTAATCGGTGCCGTTTGTTATACCGTTTATTATTACGGAAGCGATTACGCATCCAAAGAGTGCCTTCAAAGTATTATAACCAATCTGTATTTGTGGATTGTTATACTTGCCGTTATCGGATGTGCCAAAAAATATTGCAAGGGAGAAACTGCATTAACCCGATATATGGCAAAATCAAGCTTCGGATTTTATATTTTGCATTATCCGGTATTAACCGTCGTTTGTTATTTATTGCATTACAGGTTTGAGTTACCTGCAATATATAATTATGCGATTGCGCTTGCCGCCGAATTTATTATAACCTTCATGCTGTATGAAGTTCTGAAAAGAGTACCGATTTTACGCTATGTAATTTTGGGAATAAAAAAGCAAAAAGATTAAAAAAATCTTCAAAAAAAGTATTGACTCTCACCTTGCGTCATAGTGTATAATCATAATCAAGGGGGCGATTTGATGAATTTGAAGATAAGAGAATTTGCAAAGCTTACTGGGGTAAGTGTGCGCACACTTCACTTTTACGATGAAATCGGACTGCTAAAGCCATCTTCTGTTGACGAGCAGAACGGCTACCGCTTTTATGATGAGAATGCACTCATGCGGATGCAGGAGATTTTGTTTTACCGCGAGCTTGATTTTCCCTTGAAAGAGATTCGTATGATTTTGTCCTCTCCCTATTACGACAAACAAAATGCGCTGAAGAAGCAAAGAGATTTGCTTGTTTTGAAAAAAGAACGGTTGGAAC
This sequence comes from uncultured Eubacteriales bacterium, assembly GCA_902492655.1. GTDB lineage: Bacteria > Bacillota > Clostridia > HGM11514 > HGM11514 > CAKSKB01. Next base: position 11,432 of record CABUMF010000013.1, read on the forward strand.
GCATAATTTCAGCTCTTGACGGCGCAATGGAAGGAGAAGGAGTAAATATGACCGTTTTTGATAACAGTGAATTTGAAAGAAAGCGAAATGAATACGCAAAGGAAGCAAAGGTTAAGTGGGGAAATACCGTTTTTTACAAGGAATATGCCAAAAAGACTGCAGAATATTCTGAGGATAAGCACAGGCAAGTAAACTACGATATGGACGAGAAAATTTCGGAATTTGCGATTTTAATGCGAAACGGCTTTGCCCCGTGTAGCCCGGAGGTTCAAGCGCTTGCTGAAAAATGGCAGAATTTCATCACCGAAAATTACTACACCTGCACCAAAGAAATTCTTGCAGGCCTTGGGGATATGTATGTTGCCGACGAGCGGTTTATGAAAAATATTGATCGCCACGGCGTAGGTACTGCTCAGTTTATGAGCGATGCAATAAAAGCATATTGCAAGTAATACTGTTGTTATTCTGATGATTTGCCCTTAGGAATAATCCCGAGGGCAAATTTTTTATATTTTTTTTGCAAAAACTATTGACAAAAACACTATAACTGTATATAATAAATATATACAGTATTAACAGAGGTGATTGCGTGAATATTTTAATTGACAACAAAAGCGGAACACCGATTTACGATCAGATATATTCTCAGATAAAAAGTCAGATTATAAGCGGTGAATTAAAGCAGGATGAAATGCTTCCGTCCATAAGAGGTCTTGCGAAGGACCTCCGTATCAGCTTTATCACCACAAAGCGTGCTTACGAAGAGCTTGAAAAGGAAGGCTTTATCTACACTCTGCCTGCCAAAGGTTGCTATGTTGCTCCAAAGAATTTAGAGCTTTTGAGAGAGGAAAATCTTAAAAAGATTGAAGAGCATATAGATGAGATTGTCAGGCTTGCGGCATCATGCAATCTGACAAAGCAGGATATTACGGAAATGATTAATTTCAGTTTGGAGGAACAATGATGAACGCACTCGAAATAAAAAATCTTACAAAAACTTATCCCGACTTTACTCTTGATAACTTAAATCTGACGCTTCCGAGCGGGTGCATTATGGGGCTTATCGGTGAGAATGGCGCCGGAAAAAGCACCACAATAAAGCTTATTCTCGATATGATTCATAAGGACAGCGGCAGTATCACAATTCTCGGAAGGGATAACGGGGACTGTATCGAGCTTACAAAAGAGGAAATCGGCGTTGTTTTGGACGAGGTGGGTTTTCCGGAATGCTTAAATGCAGAGCAGGTGGGCAATGTAATGCGCCATACATTTAAAAACTGGGACGGAGCCGAATACGCCCGACTGGTTAAAAAGCTTTCTCTGCCGGTAAAAAAGCAGTTCAAGGAACTGTCTCGAGGTATGAAAATGAAGCTTGGAATTGCTGTTGCCATGTCCCATAACAGTAAGCTGCTTATTTTGGACGAGGCTACATCGGGGCTTGACCCGGTGGTTCGGGACGAGGTTATCGAAATGCTTTGCGATTTCACAAGGGATGAGAGCCATTCCGTTCTCATTTCCTCTCACATTGTAAGCGACCTTGAAAAGCTTTGCGATTATGTTGCGTTCCTTCATAAAGGAAAACTGCTTTTATGCGAGGAAAAGGATTTGTTATTGGCTCAATACGGCATTTTGCATTGTACAGCCGAGGAGCTTGTTGCACTGCCGATTGATGCGGTGATATGCAAAAAAGAAAATGCCTATGGGGTTTGCGCCTTGGTTAAAAGAAGTGCGGTGCCTTCGGGATTTCAAATAAGCCCTGTTAGCATTGAGGAGCTTTTTGTGTTCATGGTAAAGGAGGAAAGGTGACATGAAGGGACTGATACTTAAGGATTTGTATATGATTAAAAGCTATTGCAAATCATATCTGTTAATTGCGGTTGTGTTTTTTGCGGTGTCATTTGCAGGCAATAACAATATGTTTTTTGTGTTTTACCCATGCTTGCTTTGCGGAATGATTCCCGTCACGTTACTTGGATATGACGAGAGAAGTCGCTGGATTCAGTACTGCGGAACAATGCCTTATACAAAAACGCAGATTGTTTCCGCCAAATACTTGATAGGTTTATTCTCACAGCTTATTTTTTTAATTCTTACGGGAGTTGCACAATCGGTAAAAATGATTGTAAACGATAATTTCGTAATGAGTGATTTTACAGCATTAATGTTGCTGATGCTGTTTTTATCAACATTTTCCTCCTCTATATCGCTTCCGTTTATCTTTAAGTACGGTGTTGAAAAGGGAAGAGTAGCTTACTATGGTATGATCTGTTTTGTGTGCGCTGCAAGCTTTTGGGCAGCGGCAGCATTAAATTGGGAAAGAGCGGAAGGATTAAAGCCGTATTTAATATTGATATTACTCGCCGTATTCGGAACGGTTGTATATGTTTTTTCATGGTACTTGTCCGTAGTATTTTATAAAAAGAGAGAAGTATAAATAATAATATGTTAAAGAAGGCGATGCCCGCAGAGAAACGGTTGACGGTAAGGAGTACATTGTTTATGATGTGCAAAAACGCGCCAATCCGGCTATGGGGCAGGGCGGATTCTGGATCAGAGGTGCAGAGTCCGTTAATTCTACGATACTTCTCGGGCGTTCCGCAATGGTTGTAATCCTGATAATAATTCCCCTGATTTTGTTGCTTACGGCGCTCGGAGGGTATTATATTACAAAAAAGGCTTTTTTGCCTGTTAACAGTATTATAAAGACGGCAAACGATATTTCTTTGCAGAACGATCTGACACGCAGAATAGAAATCAGAGAGGACGCAAAAGACGATGAGCTTCTTAAGCTGTCTGTTACCCTTAACAAAATGCTCGACAAAATTGAATGCTTGATCATGCAGGAGAAGCAATTTACCTCCGACGCTTCTCATGAGCTGAGAACTCCGATCAGCGTTATTCTTGCTCAGGGTGAATATCTTTTGGATATTTCCGAAAACGATAAAGAAAAAGAGCTTGCCGAAAATATAGTAACCAAATCCAAGCAGATTTCCAAGCTCGTATCAAGACTTTTGCTTCTTGCAAGAATTGATCAGAAAAGACAACAATTCAAGAGGGAAAAGGTCGACCTCGGAATTTTGGCGGATATTGCCGTTGACAGCATGAAGGACCTGGCAACAAAGAAGAATATTTCCCTTATCAGCAATGTCCCTGACAATCTCATTGTTAAGGCTGATGAGCCACTGCTTTTAAGTGCGATTACAAACATCATCAGCAACGGAATTAAATACGGGAATGATTCGGGTTATGTTTCTGTTACCGCTTCAAAACTTGACGAAAAAAGTGCGGAAATAATCATTTCCGATAACGGAATCGGTATTGCAAAGGAAAATCTCGATAAAATTTGGGTTCGCTTCTACAGGGTTGACGATGTACGCAACGATGAATACGGAAGTAACGGATTGGGACTGTCTATGGTTAAGAGCATTATTGAGCTTCACGGCGGCGAAATTTTTGTAAAGAGCGAAGAAGGCAAGGGGACAGAGTTCAGAATTGTACTTAAATGGTGAAAGAGTATAGCGGTATTAAGGTTAAATTACCACTTTTAACAACTAAATCGTATAATTGCAAAAAATCAATATTTTTTGTTGAAAACATATTGATTTTTTAAGAGATTGATGTTATAATAAACACATAAATTAAACTGCGTAAAGCGCAGTTTGTACCGATGTTTTCAATCGGTAAAATAAAATTTAAAGGAGATAAACGAAATGAAGAATTTCAAGAAAACAATCGCATTGCTTCTTGCAGCAACCGTTACCGTATCTTCGGTGGCAGTTTTTGCGGAAGAAGCAGAAACAACAGAGACAACAGAAGACGGCGCAGTCCTCGTTGCAACAGCCGATGATGCTGAAGAAAAAGCAGTGGACTCTATCGAAATTGAGACTGTCAACCTCGGTGATTATATTTCTGAGAGCGACAAATGGGGTTCTGACAACAACAAGGCAATCACCTTTGATAACAGCAAAATCAGCAATGGTAACGACACTACAATGTATGTAGCTTACACAGAGGATAACTTTGCAAACAAACTTGTTCAGTTTAAGCAGACCTTTAACTTTGACGGGGGAAAAGCCTGGGGCGGATTTATTCTTAATTCGTCATCCTACACCTCTGCTATCTGGGGCGGCGGAAGAGGCTATCTTGTTGTTGTTAAAGAATCACAAATTGAACTTCAGAAGTATAGCAAAGAAGGTCAGAGATTCGTTTCCATTGTCAAAAACGATTACATAAAGGACAATACTCCCGCAAATATCAGTGCAGGTGCAGTTAATGTAAACGGCGGCGTAAACATTTTCATGTTCGTTGACGGCAAGTGTGTATTTAACTGGTTCGATGCCGCTGAAGATGCCGTTACAGAGGGCAACTTCTTCACAATTTATGAAACAAGCGGTTCTCAGACAGCAGCCTTTGACGGTGAAGAAATTCCTGCTGTTCCCGCAGCTCTTAAGATTACGGGTAAGGCAACTGCAGGCGAGCTCTTCAAGGCTGAAATAGTCAATGCATCCTTTGGTTCGGAAGCAACAGAGGAATATACATATGAGTGGTTCTATAATGATGAAGAATCCGGTAAGCTCAACGAAATTGAAGAAGCCGGCAAGTCGGAATTCGGTTCAAAGTACACGCCCGCAGGAGTTTATGAAAATTCTGTTGGCACAGGAGAAACTCATGTTGTAGCGGAAGAAGAAGTTGGCGGATATTATATCGTTGAAGTTAAGGATTCCGAAGGAAACACTGTTCTTACAAGTGCTCCTACGGTTGTAAATAACTATCAATACATCATTTCCGATTCTGTAGTTCTTTGTATCGACTGCGAGTATTCATATGTAAAGGGTGTTAAATCTCAGATTGACCCCGAAGATTACAATGTTTCTCCTACAATAGTTGATTCAAGAACTCTCGTTCCGGTAAGATTTGTTGCCGAAAGCCTCGGTGCTGAGGTTGGATGGGACAATGATACAAAGAAGATTACCATTGACCTTGACGGAAAGCAGATTGTTATGACTCTTAACGATAAGAATTACACCGTTGACGGTGAAGCCTTCGAGCTTGATGTTCCCGCACAGGTTATGTACGAAAGAACTATGGTTCCCGTAAGAGTTGTTTCCGAAGCTTTCGGAAAGTCGGTAATCTGGGACGAAGAAAATCAGCTTATTTTTATTACGGACAGTGACATCACGATTGATCCCGAAGCTGAAACATCTACATTTGCATACATTCATGAAAAGATTTTAAAGAGAATGTAGTAATAATAACACCCCTTATTGTCATATGACAATAGGGGGTGCTTTTTTTGAAGAAACGATATTTTGTTTTTATGTTGATTCTTATGGCGTTTCTTGTATTCTGGTATGTATATCTTATAAAAAACAGTATTATTTGATTTTTGAAATATCGTAAGGCGTTGTCTGATACACATAATAGTTAAGCCAGTTCGAGTAGAGCAGATTTGCGTGTGACCTCCATGAAACAATGGGCTTTTTTTTGGGATTATCGTCAGGGAAATAGTTGTGGGGTATCTCAATTTCAAGCCCCTTTTCAAGATCTCGAAAATACTCCTCCGAGAGGGTTAGAGGGTCGTATTCGCTGTGACCGGTCACAAAAATCTGCTTTCTTGATTTTGTTGCTATAATATAAGGTCCCGCAATTTCTGAATCTGCCATAAGCTCAAGATTAGGATTGCTTTTTACGGCATCTTTGTCAATTCCGGTGTGCCTTGAATGGGGTGCCGGGAAAATATCGTCAAATCCCCGAAGAAGCCTTGAACGCTTGTTTAAAACCTTATGGTCGAATATTCCGAACATTTTTTTGTCAAGAAGATGCTTTTGTATTCCGAAATGATAATAAAGTCCCGCCTGTGCACCCCAGCATATGTGAAATGTTGAGGTCACATTTGTTTTTGACCATTCCATTATTTTGCAAAGCTCCTCCCAATAGTCAACCTCCTCAAAGGGCAACTTTTCTACAGGCGCGCCGGTTATGATCATACCGTCGAATTTTTCGTCCTTATAATAATCAAAGGTGTTATAAAAATTAAGAAGATGTTCTTCGGGAGTGTTCTTTGAAACATGAGAAGAAATCTTCATAAGCTCAATTTGCACTTGTAGCGGTGAATTACTGAGCAGCCTTAAAAGCTGTGTTTCGGTTGTGATTTTGGTAGGCATAAGATTGAGAATTACTATCTTAAGAGGACGGATGTCCTGCCTTGTGGCTCTTTTGCTGTTCATGACAAATACATTTTCTTTTTTCAGTTGCTTTGAAGCCGGAATATTTTCCGGTATTGTTATTGGCATAATGCTCACATCCTTCCGTATAAGTATATCATATTTACCTTAAATAGTCAATTATTTGAGTTATATTAGCAAAAAAATAAAAAAAAATTTAAAAAATTTTAAGTATAAGGTTGAAAAAAAGTAAAAAAACATATATAATAATAAGATAGGTATGAAAGGAAGATGTCAAATTGAATATACTTAACAGCAAAATTTTACCGCTAGTGCCGTTGAGAGGACTTGTGGTTTTCCCATATATGTTGATACACTTTGATGTTGTCAGAAAAAAATCAATTCTCGCTCTTGAAAATGCAATGGCGAACGGTCAGCTTGTTTTTCTGTCCGCACAGAAAAATTCCGAAATTGAGGTTCCGGGCCCTGATGATGTTTATACCGTTGGTACGATTGCAAAAATCAAACAAATGCTTAAGCTCCCCGGCGATTCTGTCAGGGTATTGGTTGAAGGCATAGAGAGGGCTGATATTGAAACGGCGGTTTCCGTTTCACCCTTTATTACGGTGAGCGTAGTGCCTTCAATTTCGGAAGACATTTCGTTTTCGTCGGACGAGGATGAGGCATTGCGGCGCAAGGTGCTTGAAACTTTTGATAACTATGCGAGGGTTTCGGGTAAAATCTCGGCAGAAACGATTGCTTCGGTTTCGGAAATTAAGGATTTGGACAGGCTTGCGGATATAGTCGCCTCCAATATTCTTATAGACTTTAAACAGAAGCAGGATATTTTGACAGAAACCGATCCTTATAAGCGTCTTATTGTGATTGCTACAATTCTGACCAAGGAAATCGACATAATAAAAATCGAAAAAAAGATTTCTTCCATGGTAAAAGGGCAGATGGATAAAAACCAGAGGGATTATTTCCTCAGGGAGCAATTAAAGGCGATTGAAAGTGAGCTTGGCGACAGCGAAGGCGTCACGGAGGAGATTTCCGAATACAGGAGGACCTTTAATAAGCTTAAGCTTCCGAAGGTGGCTATGGATAAGGTAAATAAAGAACTGGACAGGCTTAAAAAAATGCAGTCGGGTTCTGCTGACGCCGCAGTTCTTCGGGGGTATCTTGACACGGTTGCCGAGCTTCCGTGGAATAAAAAGACCAAAGAAACAATAGATATAAAAAACGCTCAAAAGATTTTGGATAACGACCATTACGGGCTTATTAAGGTTAAGGAAAGAATTTTGGAACACCTTGCCGTCCGTGAGCTTGCTCCGGATATTAAAAGCCCTATACTTTGTCTTGTAGGGCCTCCGGGCGTCGGAAAGACATCTGTTGCGTCATCTATTGCGAGAGCACTTAACAGAAAATTTGTCAGAATGTCTCTCGGCGGTATTCGTGACGAGGCTGAAATCAGAGGCCACAGAAAAACTTATGTGGGGGCTATGCCGGGAAGGGTTATAAATGCGGTAAAAACCGCCGGCAGCAGTAATGCCCTTGTGCTTCTTGATGAAATAGACAAAATGAGTACCGATTTCAAAGGCGACCCTTCCGCGGCTCTTTTAGAGGTGCTTGATAAGGAACAAAACAATTCGTTCCGAGACCATTATATCGAAATACCCTTCGATTTATCGGATATTATGTTTATCACAACCGCAAACACTCTCGATACGGTTTCAAGACCGCTTCTTGACCGCATGGAGGTTATCGAGATTTCCGGGTACACGGATATTGAAAAGTTCAACATTGCATTAAAGTATCTTATACCCAAGCAAAGGAAAAACCATGGCCTGACCGCTCGTAATTTAAGGTTTACAGATGATGCGATTTGTGATATAATTAATTATTATACAAAAGAATCCGGCGTTCGCTCCCTCGAGCGGGCAATAGCGGATGTTTGCAGGAAGACCGCAATGAATATCGTTTCGGGAGCAAAAAAATCCGTGACTGTTTCAAAAAACAATCTTGCGGATTTTCTCGGCGGTAAAAAGTACATCGGTGATGAGGCTGAAGAACAGCCCGAGGTCGGCGTTGCAACAGGACTTGCGTGGACATCGGTAGGAGGCGTTACGCTGCCGGTGGAAGTAAATGTTATGGAAGGAACGGGCAAGGTTGAGCTTACAGGTCAGCTCGGCGATGTGATGAAGGAATCCGCAAGAGCTGCAATCAGCTACATTCGTGCAAACGCAGAAAAGCTCGGGATTGACGGCTCCTTCTATAAAAATAAGGATATTCATGTTCATGTCCCTGAAGGCGCTACGCCTAAGGACGGTCCGTCTGCCGGTATTACCATGGCAACCGCAATAGTTTCGGCACTCTCGGGAATTCCGGTTAAAAATACTGTTGCATTGACGGGCGAGATTACCCTTCGCGGCAAGGTTCTCCCCATAGGCGGATTAAAGGAAAAGGCATTGGCGGCTCACAGAATAGGCATAAATACTGTTATTATCCCTTATGATAACAAAAAAGACCTTGAGGAAATTCCTCAGTCTGTGCTGGACACAATGACTTTTATTCCCGTAAAAAGCGTTGACGAGGTTTTGAAGAACGCTCTTTCAGACTGTGGAACTTACGATTATGTTTCCTGTGAAGCAAGCACTTTGTCCGAGCTTAGGCAGTAATTTATTAATTTTAGCTGTTTTTATTAGATACGGCGATGAAACGGAGATTTTTATGAATGTAAATAATGCAGAGCTTATAATATCGGCTGTTAGCAGTAAGCAATATCCGAATGTTTCACTTCCGGAGATTGCTTTTGCGGGAAGGTCGAATGTGGGAAAGTCATCCCTTATTAACAGGCTTGTCAATCGTAAAAAGCTTGCAAGAACCAGCTCAAGCCCCGGAAAAACCGCTACGCTTAATTTCTATAAAATTGAAAATGCGGTTTATTTTGTGGATCTTCCGGGATACGGCTATGCAAAGGTTTCGTGGAATGAACGTCAAAGGTGGGCTGACATGATAAACGAATATCTTGAGAAAAGCCGTCAGCTCAAGGCGATTTTTCAGCTTGTGGACGCAAGACATAGTCCAACGAAGGACGATATAACCATGTTTGACTGGATTAAGGCGTCGGGGCTTGATTATATGGTTATTGCCACAAAAACCGACAAACTCGGTAAAACGGCGGTGGAAAAGAATAAGCTTAATATTTGCGATGCGCTCGGCGTCGGGGAAGACAGGGTTATTATGTTTTCCTCGGAAACAGGGCTTGGCAAGGATGATGTTTGGGACTACATTGACAACAAAGTAATTTCTAAGGAGGAATTTTAGATGATGCAGGCTCCTAAGGGAACGAAGGACGCAACCCCCGAAAACATATATAAATGGCACTATGTTGAAAAAAAGGCCGCTGATTTATGCAGAAGGTTCGGGTTTAAGGAAATCCGTACACCTGTTTTTGAGCATACGGAGCTTTTTCAAAGAGGTGTCGGTGATACCACGGATGTTGTTCAGAAGGAAATGTACACCTTCAACGATAAAGGCGGAAGAAGCATTACGCTCAAGCCCGAGGGTACTTCTCCTGCGGTGCGTGCGTATCTTGAAAACAATATTTATGCTCAGCCGCAGCCTACAAAGCTTTATTACATAACGCCCTGTTACCGTTATGAAAAGCCCCAGGCGGGCAGATTAAGAGAGTTTCATCAGTTTGGGGTTGAGGCTTTCGGTGCTGCTAATCCCACAATTGATGCAGAAATAATTTCCATGGTTCATACATTTTTTAACGAACTCGGAATTGATAACCTTACTCTTAACATTAATTCAATCGGCTGTCCAACTTGCCGAGCAGAGTACAATAAGGCACTAAAATCATATTTTGAGTCGCATAAATCCGAGCTTTGCGGGACCTGCCTTGACAGGCTTGAAACAAACCCGTTGAGAATTCTTGACTGCAAATCTCCGATTTGCCACAGCATTGCAGCCGATGCTCCCGTTATTTTGGATTATCTTTGTGACGAATGCAGTCAGCATTTTTGCGAGCTTAAGGAAAATCTTGAAAATCTCGGCATTGAGTATAATATTGACCCTCATATTGTAAGAGGACTTGATTATTATACAAAAACCGTATTTGAGTTTGTTTCAAATGAAATCGGTTCTCAGGGTACGGTTTGCGGCGGAGGAAGATATGACGGTCTTGTTGAAGAACTCGGAGGTCAGAAAACCCCTGGAATAGGCTTTGGACTTGGTCTTGAAAGACTTATATTGGTGCTTGAAAACAAGAACATACCTAAAGACGATAAAACCGATATTTACATTGCTTCAATCGGTGACAATGCAAAGAAATACGCCCAGAAGCTTGCGTTTGATTTGAGAACAAAGGGCTTTTCCTGCGAGCAGGATTTGCTTTCAAGAAGCGTTAAAGCCCAAATGAAATATGCCGATAAGCTCGGAGTTCGTTTCAGCATTGTTTTGGGCGACAGCGAAATTGAATCCGGTAAGGCTAATCTTAAAAATATGGAAAGCGGCGAAACACAGGAAATTGAGCTTTCGTCCATTTCTTCGTATCTTAAATAGAGGAGGATAATTATGGAAAACATTCAGAATTTTAAAAGAACCGATATGTGCGGTGATTTGAGAATTACCGATGAAGGCAGAAAAGTTATTGTTATGGGTTGGGTTCAGAGAAGACGTGACCTCGGAAGCCTCATATTTGTGTGGCTAAGAGACAGGAGCGGTATTGTTCAGCTTGCCTTCAATCCCGATACCGATAAGGCTCTTTTTGACAAGGCGGAGTCTGTTAGAGGCGAATATGTTATTGCCGTTTCGGGTACGGTTGTTAAGCGTGACGAGTACAATATCAATCCCGAGCTTAAAACGGGCGAAATAGAAATCCTGGTTGATGAGCTCAGGATTCTCAATTCCTCCGAAACGCCTCCCTTTGAAATTGATGATGACATCAATGTAAATGACGATGTTAAGATGAAATACAGATTTTTGGATTTGAGAAGACCTTCCATGCAAAACAGTCTTATGCTCAGACATAAGATTGTTAAAATCGTGAGGGATTTCTACGATTCCCACGGCTTTATGGAGGTCGAAACACCGATACTTATTAAAAGCACTCCGGAAGGCGCAAGAGATTTTCTTGTTCCGAGCCGTGTGCATCCCAACAAGTTCTTCGCGCTTCCTCAGTCGCCCCAGCTTTATAAGCAGCTTTTAATGCTTTCGGGCGTGGATAGGTACTTCCAGATTGCAAAGTGCTTCAGAGATGAGGATTTGAGAGCTGACCGTCAGCCTGAATTTACTCAGATTGACCTTGAAATGTCATTTATTGATATTGATGATATTATCTCTCTTAACGAGCAGCTCATGAAGAGGATTTTCAAGGAGGTTAAGGGCATTGATATTGAAACTCCTTTCCTCCGTCTTACCTATGCCGAGGCTATGGACAGATTCGGCTCGGACAAGCCTGATATGAGATTCGGCTTTGAGCTTAAGGATATATCGGATGCCGTTAAGTCCTGTGGATTTAAGGTGTTTACCGGTGCGATTGAAGCGGGTGGAAGCGTTCGTGCAATCAATGTAACGGGCGGCTCCGAAAAATTCTCCAGGAAGGAAATAGATTCTCTCGGGGAATTTGTAAAGACATATCGTGCAAAGGGCCTGGCTTGGATAAGAGTTGAAGAAAACGAGATAAAGAGCCCCATAGCAAAATTCCTTACCGATGACGAGATGAAGGCAATCTTAGATAAAATGCAGGCTGATGTCGGGGATCTTATTTTGATTGTTGCGGATAAAAACAAGGTTGTATTTGATTCCCTCGGTGCACTTCGTATAGAGGTTGCAAAGCGGCTCGGAATACTTGATCCCAATGACTTTAAATTCCTCTGGGTTACGGAATTTCCCCTTATGGAATACAGCGAGGAAGAGGGAAGATATATGGCAATGCATCATCCCTTTACCGCTCCTATGGACGAGGATATTGAGCTTATGGATACAGACCTCGGAAAGGTTAGGGCAAAGGCTTACGATATTATATTAAACGGTACCGAGCTTGGGGGAGGAAGCCTCAGAATCTATAACAGCGAGCTTCAGAGAAAAATGTTCGATGTTCTGAAGCTTTCAGAAAACGATATAGAGCAGCGCTTCGGTTTCCTGCTTAATGCGTTCAAATTTGGCGCTCCGCCGCACGGCGGAATGGCATACGGACTTGACAGGCTCGTTATGCTCATTGCCGGAAAAGACAGCATAAGAGATGTAATGGCATTCCCCAAGCAGCAGAATGCATCCGAGCTTATGACAAGCGCTCCCGATTATGTTGATCCAAAGCAGCTTGAGGAGCTTTATATTTCCATGGTTGAGAAAAAGACGGAGAATGAAAATGATTAAGATTGATAATCTTGTTAAGAAATACGGAAAGAAAACTGTTGTAAACAGCATCAGCTTTGAAATAAAAAAAGGTGAGGTTGTAGGCTTTTTGGGGCCTAACGGTGCCGGTAAAACAACTACCATGAATATTATTACCGGGTATATTTCTTCCGATTCAGGAAGCGTTACGGTTGACGGGTTTGACATACTTGAAAATCCGCATGAGGTAAAAAAGCGTATAGGATACCTTCCCGAGCTTCCGCCTCTTTATTTTGATATGACTGTAAGGGAATATCTCAATTTTGTTTTTGAGCTTAAGGAAGCAGGAAGCAGAATTGAAACCTCCCGTGACGAACACATTAATTCCATACTTGATGTTATAAACATCGGTCATGTTTCGCAGCGTCTTATCAAGAATCTTTCAAAAGGTTACAAACAGCGTGTGGGCATTGCCCAGGCGCTGATAGGCAATCCTGAGGTTTTGATTTTGGACGAGCCGACGGTCGGTCTTGACCCGAAGCAGATTATCGAGATAAGAAATCTTATTGGCGAGTTAAAAAAAGAGCATACGATTATTCTGAGCTCTCATGTGCTTCCTGAGGTAAGCGCAATCTGCGAAAGAGTTATTATCATTAACGAAGGAACAATCGTTGCGGAGGACACTCCCGAAGAGCTTTCAAAGAAAATGATAGGCGACAGGTATCTTCTTTCGGTTTGCGGAGGCGATGACAGAATCCGTGCTGTGTTAGCCTCGCTTTCCTGCGTTAAAAGCTTTGAAAAGAATAATTCCGAAAATGAATATTCTATCGTTTTTTCCGGTGATTCCCTTGAGGCAAGGAAAAAGCTGTTTTCTGCTTTTTCTGCAGAAAACTTGGCTATTGTCGGCTTAAAACCCGTCGAGCTTACTCTTGAAGAAATCTTTGTTAAGCTTACGGGGGACTATGAAAAGGAGGCGGCGTTATGATTGCTGTGCTGAAAAAAGAATTAAGCTATTACTTTCATACAATCATGGGCTTTATATTTGTAAGCGTTTTCATGGCGTTTGCTTCATATTACTTTTTTGCGTATAATATTGTGACAAATTCGTCCGATTTAAGCGCCTTGTTTGAAACGCTTATGCTTACGCTTGTGTTTCTTATTCCCGTGCTGACAATGAGACTTTTGTCCGAAGAGCGCAAAACAAAATCAGACCAGATTTTGCTCACATCTCCGGTTTCGATATACTCTGTTGTTGCGGGAAAGTTTATTGCGGCATTTGCGGTTTTTTTAATTCCGATGATTTTGTCCCTTATTTTTCCGTACATTGTTGCATCGAACGGAAATCCCGAGCCCGGAGTTATCACGGCGGTATATATAGGCTTTATACTTATAGGTGCTGTGTTTATCTCGATAGGTCTGTTTATATCATCCCTTACCGAAAACCAGGTTATTTCGGCGATTTTTACATTCGGAGTGCTTCTGTTTATAGAAATCGGAGATTCACTCAGGGGCTCGATTGACAGCGTAAAGATAAATTCTGCTCTCAAGTGGCTTTCGATTACCGAAAGATACAAGAGCTTTTGCATTGGCGTACTTGATTTTGCGGATGTTTTTTATCTTTTGAGTGTTTGTGCACTGTTTTTATTCTTAACCGTAAAAATAATAGAAAAAAGAAGATGGAGCTGAGGAGGGATTTTGTTGAACAGAAACAGAACTTATAAATTGCAGGCGTTAGCCTTTACTCTCGGCTTTGTGCTTATTCTTTTACTTTTAAATCTGATTATAGGCGAGGCGGGGAATAAATTCAATATTGCTGCCGATTTGACATCAAACAGCAGATTTACGCTTTCAAAGGAATCGGTTGATGTTCTGAAAAAGCTCGATAAAGAGGTAACGGTGTATTTGGCTGAATCAGAAAAGAAGCCGATGGACAGCAGAGTTACGGAAGTCATGAAGCGTTACGCCAATGCTTCAGACGGTAAGATTGTTATAAAATCCGTTGATATTGTCAAGGATTATTCGTTTGCTTCAAAGTACAGCGAACAGAATATTTCATACGGCTCAGTAATTTTTGAGTGCGGCGAAAATTCAAAAACAGAACATTCGGCAAATCTTTTCAGCGACGAAGATCTTCTCTATACTGTAGAAAATACGCTTACTAACGATATTATTTATGTTTCGAGCGATGCAAATTCACTTGTTTATAATATTGTCGGACATAATGAGGATGATTTCGGTAATATTTCGATTGCTCTCAATTCGGAGAACTATTCCGTTAATTCAATCGACCTTTTGAAGCAAGATATACCGGCAAATGTTGCTCTTCTTACTTGTTACGGTCCGAAGTACGATTTTGATTCGGTTGAGATTTCAAAAATTAACGAATTTCTTTCTCGAGGCGGAAACATTCAGTTTTATCTTGACCCTGATGTTACAGGGCTTACAAGACTGTACGATTTTGCAAAAAGCTGGGGCATTTCCGTTACGGATGACTATATCGTTGAAAAAGACAGCGACAGATTGGATATGCAAAGCAGTAACCTTATGCATCCCTTCATTACGGATTATGCTTTTGCGGAAGGTCTGTTTGACGAAAACAGTATTCTTCCTTTGAAGGATTCCCATGCCCTTTCATATATTGAGAAAAACGAAAAAGGCGCACAAAATGTTATTGCAATGCTTTATACATCAGAAACGGCGGCGTCACGCCGTATCTCGGATTCCAAAACGGCTTCCGAGGGCGAGCAGTATGCGGCTATTCTTGCAACAAAAATTGACGGCGATACGGAATCAAATGTCTATATTTGCGGTACGACCGATATTTTCTCCAACGATTACTTTGAGGAGGGCTCCAGATATTCAAACCGCGACTTTTATCTTAAGAGCATCGGCTGGATGTGCGGATTCAAAGACAGTATTAAAATAAGCTCCAAAAGAACATATTCCGATACGCTTACTTTGTCCGCTTCTGACGGTTGGCTTTACACAAAAATTATTTTTGCAATATCCTTAATCATTCTTATTGCAGGCATTGTTGTTTGGGCAAGGAGGAGATATTTGTGAAAAAGGCAAATAAGAGTATTATTGTTCTTCTCTGCGCGGTTATCGTGCTCGGGGCTGCTTATTGGCTTATTTCAAGGGATAGCTCGGATACCGATTCCGAAAAGTCGGAGGTAACGCAAACCGAAACCGTTAAAAGAGAGGGATCTGTTGTTTTTGAAACTGAACAGGAGAATATTTCATCTGTCACAATCAATAACGGAGAAACCTATGAAATCTATTCAAAAGACGGCGAGTGGTCTGTAAGAGGAAGCGAGGATATTCTTTTCAATCAGGCAACTCTCAACTCTACTGTCCTTGACTATGTTAAGGTTGTTCCGACATTGATAGTTGAAGAAACATCGGAGAAAAAAGCTTCTTACGGACTTGAAAAGCCTTCCGCTTCGGCAACCGTTAAAACTTTTGACGGCACTGAAAAGACCTTTTATATAGGTGACGAAACAAAGGGCGGAAACGGCTATTATTTCATGATTTCGGACGATGACAGAATTTATACGGTTTCAACCGTTCTTGCCGAAAACATGAAGAAAAGCATAAATGAATACAGAACTACTTCTTTGTTTGAAGCAAGTGCCGATGAAATTAAAGAAATAAGCATGACTGTTTTCGGAACAGGCGATGTTACCGTGCAAAAGCTCGATGAAAAGCTTGATGCTATGACCTCGTGGAAAATGACCAAGCCTTTTGAACTGGGTGTTTACGATGAAAAATTCAGTGAGATTGTTATAACGCCTATTACTTCGGTTAAGGCTATCGGTTTTGTTTCGGATAATCCTACCGATGAGCAGCTTGAAAAATCTGGGCTTAAAAATCCACAGACTTACTATGAGGTTAAAACCGAAAATCAAACATATAAGGTGCTTATAGGAAACAATTATGACGGAAATTATATTGTTAAGCGTGAAGATTTGCCTTCGGTTTATCTTGTGCCTTCGGAAAGTCTGACATTCTTGTTTGCGGATATTTTCGAGTATTTAAACAGCTATGCATATTTACCTTCAAGAGATGAGCTGTCTTCGATTTCCACAGTGATTGAAGGCGTGCAATATGAATTTTCTCAAAAGAATTACTCCGATAAGGATAACCGTGAGTTTTATATAAATGAGTACTCTGTTGATAATAAAGTATTTTCCGAAGGCTACAAGAGCATTGTCGGTATTAAAATTGACGGCAGGGCGAAGAATATTCCGCAGGATTTGGGAGAGCCCGAGTTTTCTTATTCCGTAAAGCTTAGTGACGGTTCTGTGGAAAATGTCAGCTATGTACGCATGAACGGTATGTATATGTACCAGTTCATCAACGGAAAATGCGAGTTCTATGTAAAATCTGCGGATGTGGATGCGGCAAAGCAGGGAGTAACAGACGCATTGGAGGATGCCAAAAATCCTGAGTTGACCAAAGAACAACAGGAAGAAAAAAAGGCTGAAAAAGAAAAGAAAACTACCAACGCACTTGCGTATGTTATAGTTGTTTTGATAATTGCTTTGATAGCGGTATTTCCGATTTCAATGCTTTTGAGCTCAAAAAAGAAAAATTAAGAGGTTTTTTATATGGTGAAATGGAATAATGAGAGGTTTACGGCTGCTTTTATCGGTATAATGCTTTCTCTGTCTGTTTTTTCTGAAGGTATGTACCGAGAGGGTGCAAGATATATATTCTGGCTTATCTGTGCCTTTGTATTTATTTATGCGGCAGTAAGGCTGAAAGTAGATATTAAACCCAAATCTTTTGCGGATTATTTGATTATTTCTGCGATTGTTGTATATATACTGTGCAGTATCACAGCGGTTTCTCTGTGGGATTCCATAGGGAATGTATTCAGGTATTTGGGCATTTATTTGATGTGCCTGCTTGCACGCAGAGTCGTTAAAAATAATTTTACCTCTTTTGCATTTCCTCTGTATTTTATTTCGTCAATATCGGCGTTGTGGGGAATAATTATTTCTCTTAATATTACTCCCTTCGGCGGTGCGTATGACATGGCAAAGGGACTGCTTCTTTCTGTTTTTCATTATCACAATGCCTCGGCTGTATATTTTTCCTGTATTTTTATACTCGGGCTTTATATCGGTGCATCGGTAAAAAACAAGCTTGTAAAGGCAACTGTGTACGGCTTTAATACAGTACTTTTATCTACGGTTGTGTATTCTCAGTCAAGAGGCTGTTGGTTTGTTCTGGCGGTCAGCATGGTTTTGTTCTTTGTACTTAACCGTAAGTCGGATAACTTTACAAAGTATTTTTATTCGGTAATTTCGGAAGCTGTCGCTGTTTTGGCGGTAATGGGCGGATTTATGAATGCTTTTTCCGCAAGAAATTCAGAATTTGTCTGCGAAAAGCCGATTTTGTGTATTGCGTTTGTTTTGATTGCGTTTGTTATCGCCGCAGTGCTTTCAATTTTTTCGGATGCAAAGCTTTTTAATAAGATATTTACCCCTAAAACAGCGCTTGCAGCAGTTCCTGTTATCCTGGCTTTGGGTGTTGCCATAGTGATATTTTTGCTTCCTCCGGAGCTTACAAAGAGAATAAGCGAATTTTCACTTTCCTCTTCAACCGTAAGTGAGCGTTCTGTTTTCTTTAAGGATGCTTGCAAAATATTTACGCAGCACCCGATTTTGGGTATCGGAGGAGACTGTTGGCAGTATGTTTATCCCAGCGTTCAGACGCAGTTTTATACCGTTGCTCATCCCCACAGCTATTTTGCCGAAATGATGACGGATGCGGGGATACTCGGAATTTTGCTTTTCGCTTTTCTTGTATTTGTTGTAATTTACAATATCGTAAAGTGTAAAAAGACGGACTCATCCGTTTCCCTGATTACGGTTTTTGTAATTATTTTCCTGCATACAATGTTCGATTTTGATACGGACTATTATACAATACAAATTCTTTTATTTATAGCGTTATTCTTGACTGCGCCGGAGAAAAATTCAAAAAGCTGCAATTCAAAATGGATTGTGGTCCTGCCGGCATTGCTTATTGTATGGTCTGCTCTCAACGGGATTGCTTATTTGAATTACAACCATGCCGTTAAAATTGCAAGCTCGGATAACGCCAAGGAGGTTTATCCATATACAGCCGCCGCAGTAAAGCTTATGCCCATTAAGGTTGATTACCTTGTTACACACGCAAATGTCACCTTGGGAAGATCCGGCGGTGAGCAAAAATATATGTATGAGGCTGAAAAATGCCTCGAATCCGCTCTGTCGCTTAATGAGTACAACTATGAAACCATAACTCAGCTTGCGATATTCAAATTAAGAAGCGGTGATTGGGAAGCGGCAGGGGACACGATTGATACATTGGTTGATATTCAGCCATTTATTCCCGAAACCTACATGAGAATTAAAGCAATATATTATGATTATATGATTGTTCCCATGTCGGGAAGCTTTACCGAAGAAAATGCCGAGGTTTTGCGTACCATGTGCACACGGTTTATTGATTCTGTCAATCGAGCTTATCCGATTTCGGAGAAAAATCACGCAAGAATTGAAATTTTCTGGGATGTCCGTAACGCAAAGCAATCGGCGGAGGATATTATAAAACAGCTTGACGATATGGGAGTGTAATATGAAAAAATTTTTCAGTGAGCTTGTAAGCTATTGGGAAATGCTTAAATGCATGGTCAGAAAGGATTTGAAAACTCGGTATAAAGGCTCGTTTCTCGGCTTTTTGTGGACTTTTTTGAATCCTTTATTTCAGCTTGCTATCTATTCCTTCCTGTTTCCTTTGATTATGAAGGCAACTGCTGTTCAAAGACCGTATTCTATGTTTCTGTTTGTGGCACTTTTGCCGTGGATTTTCTTTTCTTCATCCATAACAAGCAGTACGGATTGTATAGTCGAAAACTACAACCTCGTTAAAAAGATTTATTTTCCACGCCAGATACTTCCGCTTTCGGTTTCAACGGCAGGCTTGATAAATTATTTTTACGGACTTATAATAACAGCCGCAGGGCTTATTGTTTGCTCAAGGCCGTTTTTGGGGATAAATCTTTTATATCTTCCGCTTCTTCTTTTGATTTTGTATGTTTGCACCTCGGGCTTTTGCCTGCTGTTTTCGGCACTTAATGTTTATGTCAGGGACCTTGAGCATATCGTATCAATAATAACCATGGCTTGGTTTTACGCAACTCCCGTAGTGTATTCTATGGAAACGATGCCCGTGTGGGTACAGAACATCCTTATCTGGAACCCCATGGCAACTTTGTCGGAAAGCTTCAGAAGCGTATTGTTTTACGGAGAGGCTCCAAAACCCGTTTACCTTCTTTTTGCGGGGGCAGAGGCGGTTATTGTCTTTACTTTGGGAGTTTATGTGTTTAATGCACTTGAAAAAGGATTTGCAGAGGAAATATAATGATTGAGATTAAAAATGTTTCAAAAAGCTTTAAAATTTATCATGACAAGGCAACCACTCTTAAAGAACGCTTGCTCTTTCTCAGATCTTCAAAGGCTGATGTTTACTGGGCATTAAAGAATATAAATCTTACTATTGAAACGGGGAAAACGGTGGGGCTTATCGGGCATAACGGTTCGGGCAAAAGCACGCTTCTTAAGCTTATTACGAAAATTATATACCCCACTTCGGGCGAGATAGTAACCCACGGACGGGTTTCAAGTTTGCTTGAGCTCGGGGCAGGCTTTCACCCCGATTTTACGGGGCGTGAGAACATTTATATCAATGCCTCCATTTTCGGGCTTTCAAGGAAGGAAATCGACAGCAAGCTGGAAAGCATAATAGAATTTTCGGAGCTTCGTGATTTTATCGACAGCCCTATAAGAACCTATTCTTCGGGTATGTACACCCGTCTTGCTTTTTCGGTTGCGGTTCATGTTTCTCCGGATATTCTTCTTATTGATGAGATACTGGCTGTTGGGGATGTTAATTTTCAAAAGAAGTGCATATCGAAAATAAAGGAATTCAAGAAAAAGGGAGTTACAATGGTTTTTGTTTCCCATAACATGAATGATGTTCTTGAGATATGCGATTCGGTTGTGTGGCTCGATAAGGGAAGTATGATTGAATACGGTGATACAGAAACAATCGCCTCAAAATATCTTGCTGAAATGAACAGGAGAGAAAATAATGAATGATTGCTTCAAAATATGCGGAATTGAAAATGATAAGGTTATTGATTCCATAAAGAAAAAATGCAGAGAAGCTCAAAAAGCACCGCAAAGCCCCGAGGATATGCGTATGGATTTATATTTGCAGGACAGGCTTAATGTTGACAGGCGCTGGGATATTGTAAATGATTTTGCGGTAACCTCACACAGAAAGGGAATCGGAAAAATAATCGTTGCGTTAAAGCTGAAAACCGTGAAGATTTATAAGTGGTATGTGGACCGTCTTTTTGATCAGCAGGTTGAATTTAACCACACCGTATGGGCTTCGTATTATGAGCTTAAGGCTGAAAATGAAAAGCTCAGAGCCGAAATTGAAGAGCTTAAAAACAGGTGAACGGTATGAGAATTGTTCAATTACTTGCGGATATGCAATACGGCGATGCGATAACAGACAATGCTTTTGCCCTGAAGGATGCTCTTGAGTCTTTTGGAGCAGAAAGCGAGATATATGCCGAAAATATTCATCCGTATTTGCTCGGCAGAGTAAAAAATATTTCCGATTTTACCTCGGCTGACTGCGTTATTCATCATTTTGCAATCGGTTCTTTTGTAAACGAACTTGTAAAAAAGCTTGACTGTCGCAAAATTTTGGTGTATCATAATATTACACCCTCAAGATATTTTAAGGGATATAATCTTAAAAGTGAAATTTCCTGCCTTGAGGCGCGTGAGCAGCTATACGGCTGTTCCGAAATTTACGATCTTGCATTGGCGGTTTCGGAGTACAACCGCTCGGAGCTTTTGAAGCTCGGGTTTAAAAATACTGGGGTTTTGCCGATTCTATATAACTACGAAAGAGCGGTAAGGTACAAAAGAGAATCGAAATCCGTTAATATTCTGTTTCTCGGAAGAATTGCACCGAATAAATGTCAGCAGGATGTTATCCGGGCATTTTATTATTACAAGAAGCTTTATAATCCCAATGCTAATCTTTATATTGCAGGCTCTTACGGTGGTATGGAAAAGTATTTAAGCGAGCTCATTTTTCTTACAGAACGGCTCGGGCTTTCCGATGTGTATTTCACCGGAAGGATGTCCTACGAGCAAATGTACAAGCTTTATTCAAACACCGATCTATTTCTTTCCATGAGTGAGCATGAGGGATTTTGCGTTCCGCTTGCGGAGTGTATGCACTATGGCATACCGATTGTTGCATATTCCGCAGCTGCCATACCCGAAACACTTGGAGATTCGGGAGTTTTGTTCAGTAAAAAGGATTATCGCGCTGTTGCCGCAATGATTGATGAGATTATTGAAAATCCTTCTCTCAAAAAACGAATTGCGGATTCGCAGACAAAAAGGCTTGAAAACTTTTCGGAAGCTAAAATTCGAGCCGAGCTATTAAACTTGCTTAAAAGCAACGGTATTTTGAAAGATGATTGATTATGAAAATTGCATTTGTGGTACAGCGGTATGGAGAGAATATCAACGGCGGTGCTGAACAGCATTGCAGACAGCTTGCCGAAAAAATGTCGGAAAAGCACCATATTGAGGTTCTTACTACCACCGCCGAGGACTATTATACATGGGAAAACCGCTATCCGCCCGGAACGGAAGTGCTAAACGGTGTAACGGTCAGGCGTTTTAACAGCATTTGCCGACGGGGCGAGTTTGAGCATGAGCTTTATAAAAGCCGAAAAGAAGGAAATTTCGGTTATTTTGATGATTTTAATTGGATGATGCAGCAAGGGCCTGTTTCACCTGATTTGATTAATTATATTTCTTATCACAGAGATTGCTACGATGTGTTTGTTTTTTTCACATATCTTTATTATACAACATACGCAGGACTTCAGGCGGTTCCTGAGAAGAGCGTTCTTATACCGACAGCTCACGATGAGGAAGCCATATACCGCCCGATTTTCAGAGGTGTGTTCGCTCTCCCTCGGGCAATATTCTTTAACACGCCGGAGGAAGCGGATTTTGTACACGGATTGTTTGGGACTTCGGTTCCCTTTGATGTTGGCGGAATAGGCTTTGACGGCTTGCCTTCGGGGGATGCTGAAGTCTTCAGAAAAAAGTACGGTATAAACGGTAAATTTTTGTTGTATGCGGGCAGAATAACAGAAAGAAAGGGATGCACGGAGCTTTTTGATTATTTTTCCCGTTTAAATTCCGATTACAAGCTGGTTCTTGTCGGGAAAGAGGATATTCCTGTTCCGAAGGCGAATAACATCTGCTCTTTGGGCTTTGTTTCCGACGAGGATAAATTCGGCGCATTAAGTGCCTGCGATGCTCTTGTAATTCCGTCAAGGTTTGAGAGCTTTTCAATGGTTCTGGCTGAGGCTATGATTAACAAAAAGCCCGTTATCGCATGCGGCGAATGTGAGGTTTTGAAAGGGCATTGCCGAAGAAGCAACGGCGGAATTTATTACAGTGGTTATGATGAATTTTGTGCCTGCGTCGAGTATATAGCAAATCATGAAAACCGCATCGCTTTGGGCGAAAACGGTTATAAGTATATATCCGAAAACTATCGTTGGGATATTATTGTTTCAAAACTTGAAAATCTGATAAACCGTAATGTACTAAAGAATTTGAAAGGATGATTTTAAGTGAAAAAGCTAATTGAATTGAAAGAAAAAGAAGTAGTTTTGCGTGTTGTTCGCCTTGTTGCTTCCGTGTTTCTTCTTTTTGTCGGTTGTTCCACAAAAAGCTCGGGCATTTCAACCGCTTTCTTAATAATTGCTTATATGATTGTTGCAACGGAAAGCCTTTACCGTGCGGCTGTTTGCGTTGTTCAGAAAAAGTATTTTAACGATACGGTTATCATGTTTTTAATCAATGCATTCACCCTTGTGCTCGGTATAAAATATGCCGCTATAGCCGTTAATATTTGCTATTATATAGGCGTTCTTGAGAAAATGTTTATAGACTATTTTCAGTCGGCTTATTCGCTTTATCCCGACAACAATGTTGACCATGTTAATGTGGTTGATGAATTCGGTGCGGTTTCTGTCAGTATGCCGGATCAGATAAAAAAAGGTGATAAGGTTATTATTAACCCCGGTGAAATCTTTTTGACAGACGGTATTGTTATTGACGGCTTTTCAAAAGTAAACCCGGAAGCGGTTACGCATGAGCGCATTAATAAGGAAATAGGCATAAATGACAGGGTTATGGCAGGATATATAAATCTTTCGTCGCAGATTATTTACGAATCCGCAAATTCTGTTGATTCTACCCATGTCGATTATATGAAAAAACATTCGGAAAAGGCATTTGCTTCCCGCAGGAAGGGTTATCCCGTATTTAACAGATACAACAGGATAATTTCTTCCGTACTGCTTTTCGGTGCTCTTATTGCAATGCTGATTTCGTTTTTCACCAATATAAGGTTCGATAATGTTGTGGTTCTTTTAATACTCTCGGCTACAGTTTCGGTTAAGAATATTATTGATTTTTCTGTTGTTAAGTCAATATACAGCGGTGCGTCAAACGGTATCGTTTATAACAGTGCTGACACCGTGACGGGACTTTCGGGTGTTTCTGCCGCAGTGTTTGAGTTTAAGGATAAAATCGGGTATTTTACAGTTTCCGGCATTGAGGTATTCGATGAGTATTCAGAGGATAATCTCAAGGATATTGCGTCCGCTCTGTACTCAAAATCCGCACTTCCTTATGCAAGCACCGTTTGCCTTTACTCAGGCTATGAGGATTCCTCGGCGCGTATAAGCGGCTACAAGGAGTTTGATAATTCCGGCTGCTTTGCATATATTGACGGACATCAGATTGTTTCCGGAAGTACGAGCTTTATGGAAAAGTCAAAGGTTTATATCCCTTTTAATGTTGACGATGATTTTTGCGGTATTCATTTTGCGGTTGACGGCAACTATATCGGTAACATCAGGTTTGAGTGTAACGACTTCTATAAGCTGTCAGGCGTAATTGCAGACATGAAAAAGTGCGGAGTGAAGCATTTTATCGTATTTGGATGTGAGGACGAGATAGGGGCGGACCATATAAGAAATGTCCTGAAAGCCGACTATTTCTCCGTTGACGATGACAGAACCAAGATTTTGAATGATATAATGGATAACGTAAAGGGAAGAATTGCTCTTTTCGGTTGGCACGATTGGCTTGTTTCGGGGGTTTACTCGGTTTATCTCGGCAAGGAAAAAATTGATGATGCCTATGTGGATGCAAGCGTTGCCGTTGCCGGAAACTCCGTTGAACGCTGTGCAGATGTTATCGAGCTTTCTCATATGGCAAAGGATTACGCCGGAATATCTTTCTGCGCATTTTCGATTTTCAAATTGATTATTGTTGTTCTCATGTTTTTCGGCATTGTATCGGTTATCGGAACCTTGCTTTGTGAGGCAATTCTTTATGTTGCCCTTTCCGCAATTATTATTTTTAAGCATAATAAATTGTATTAATATCAATTTTTTCATAAATTTGTCATAATTAACAAAAAGCAGTCGGATAATCCATATATTTGTTGACATTCAATTTTAAATGTGTTAGTATAATATATGGAGGTGGTTTTATGAAATCAACAGGTATAGTAAGAAAGGTTGACGAATTAGGAAGGATTGTTTTGCCAAAGGAACTTAGGAGAACATTGGATATTGAACCTAAGGATCCCCTTGAGATTTATGTGGACGGAAATAAGATTATCTTGAAAAAATATGATCCGGCTTGTATTTTCTGCGGAAATGCCGGAGATGTTGTTGTGTATAAGGACAAGAACATCTGCAGTGAATGTCTGAGAGAATTAAAAAAATAATAATTTACAAAATTTAAGGTCGGCAACCGTTGTCTGTTGCCGACCCGTTTTTTATCAGAATAAATCCTGTTGCTGTGAAACCGTAATTCCTGATTTTTTAAGCAATTCGCTTGCTTTCTCAGAATTGTCCGCTCTTATAATTATATATGCGCGGTCTGCCTTTTTGGAAAGAAAAGCGTAGGTATATTCTATTGATATTCCTTCGTTTGAAAGAACATCCACAATTTTTGAAAAACTTCCGGGCTTATCGTCAATCTCAACCGCCAACACATTGGTGAGTTTGGCTGAATAGCCTGCATTCTTAATCTTTTCTATCGAACTGTCGGGATCATCTGTAATTATTCTCAAAATCCCGAAATCTTCGGTATCTGCAATCGAGAGAGCACGAAGATTAACATTGTTTTCTGCCATGAATTTCACAACTTCGCCGAGCGCACCTGTTTTGTTTTCCAAGAATACGGAAATCTGTTTAATCATTTTTAACTTCTCCTTTTAATCAATAAGCTTTCTGTTATCTATAACTCTTTTTGCTTTTCCTTCGCTTCTTGCGATGCTTTTTGCCGGAACAAGATGCACCTTCGGATTAATTCCGAGCATTGTTTTCATTGCGGATGCAAGCGATTTTTCTTTGATAGACAGCTCTTTAACCGTATCGGAAAGCTGTTCGGATGTTATTTCAACATTGACATCAAGGGTATCTGTGTTGTTCACTCTGTCGACTATAATCTGATAGTTCGGGGTGTAGCCTTGCTCAAGAAGAACGGTTTCAATCTGTGACGGGAACACATTCACGCCTCTTATAATAAGCATATCGTCAGATCTTCCCATAGGCTTTGCCATTTTCACGAAGGTTCTTCCGCATGAGCACTTTTCTCTTGAAAGAACACAAATATCACGGGTTCTGTATCTTAAAAGAGGAAACGCTTCTTTTGTTATGCTTGTGAACACAAGCTCGCCCTTTGAACCCTCGGGGAGCACCTCACCGGTGTCGGGATCTATGATTTCTGCTATAAAATGGTCTTCATTTATATGCATTCCGTTCTGCTCACTGCATTCAAAAGAAACTCCGGGGCCGCTGGTTTCCGTAAGACCGTATATGTCATAGGCTTTGATTCCGAGTGATTTTTCAATATCTCTGCGCATTTCCTCCGTCCAGGGCTCTGCACCGAAAATTCCAGCCTTGAGCTTAATATCATCGGGAGTAAGCCCCATATCATGAAGAGTTTCTCCTATGTATGCGGCATAAGATGGGGTACAGCAAAGAATTGTCGAGCCAAGGTCACGCATAAAGCCAATCTGGCGTTCGGTATTTCCCGAAGACATCGGGAGCGTAAGACATCCGATTTTATGCGAACCGCCGTCAAGCCCCGCACCGCCTGTAAACAAACCGTATCCGTATGCAACCTGACAAACATCATC
Source organism: uncultured Eubacteriales bacterium (assembly GCA_902492655.1). Taxonomy (GTDB): domain Bacteria; phylum Bacillota; class Clostridia; order HGM11514; family HGM11514; genus CAKSKB01. The sequence continues at coordinate 38,272 of CABUMF010000013.1, forward strand.
CGAGGTTCCTCCTGCGGCAACTATTGCTCTTGCACAGCAATCGTTCCACAGGTCAATATCGTTCTGTGTATAAAATGCTACAACTCGCCTTCCTGTTGTTCCGCTTGTGGAATGAATTCTGACGCAATCCTTAAGCGGTACTGCGAGCAGACCGTACGGATATTCGTCTCTCAAATCCGCTTTTGACAAAAAAGGAAGCTTATGCAAATCTTTCGTCGACTTAATGTCTGCGGGTGTAACGCCCTTTTCTTCCATTTTCTTTCTGTAATAAGGCACATTTTCATAAACGTGCTTAACCTGAGCTACAAGTCTTTCATCCTGCAATTTCTGAATGCTTTCTCTTGAAGCACATTCAATTTCCGGCTGATAGTAATTTCCCATTTGTAATAACCCTTTCCTACATTTAATATATAACAATATTATATCACCCAAGTTATAAATTGTCAACAATTCGCTTAATTAACTTGACAAAGTAAGGTTTTGAGTATATAATTTAAAGGCAGACGGAAGGATGGTTTTACATGAGTTTCACAGAGGTTGTTTTACTTGCGGTCGGTTTATCCATGGACGCTTTTGCGGTTTCCGTATGCAAAGGCCTTGCAATGAAAAAGATTACAACGGCAAAGGCGGTTACGGTCGGGCTTTGGTTCGGCGGATTTCAGGCGATTATGCCGATTATCGGGTATTACCTCGGAAGCACATTCGCTCGCTACATAACAAGTATTGACCATTGGGTTGCGTTTATACTGCTTTCGATAATAGGAATAAACATGATAAGAGAGGCTTTCGGAAGAGATGAGGAGGATGTGGATTCTTCTCTGTCATTTAAAAATATGTTTGTCATGGCAGTTGCCACAAGTATTGATGCGCTTGCGGTCGGCGTGACCTTCGCTTTTGAGTTTTCGCAAGCTTCGACAATGCTTTTGTCTTGCGGAACTATAGGGATAACCACCTTTGCTATTTCGGCAATCGGAGTAAAAATTGGAAATGTATTCGGTGTGCGCTTTAAGTCGAAGGCGGAGCTTCTCGGCGGCGTTATACTTATCTTTCTCGGTGTTAAAATTCTTATTGAGGCGTTTATTTAAGGGTGATACAATTATGAAAAAAGTTTTTAAATTTCTTGTTTGGATGCTTATTATATATTCTTTTTCGGCGGTTGTGTGCTTTGCGTACACATTTATTGATGACGATAAGAGTAATGACGGCGATTTTGATTATTATAAGCCTGCTCGATTTCTGTATGAAACCTTCGGCGGAATACCCGAGAAAACAAATTTTGTTATTTTCGGGACCGATGCCGGCGGAACGAGAACAGATACGATTATGGCAGGAAGCTTCGATAAAAAGTCGGGTGTATTAAGCCTCGTTTCCATTCCTCGGGATACAATAGTTACGGTCGATGACGATACCTTTCAAAAAATGTCCGAAAGCTATCCCGAGCCGGGTGATTACTCAATGAAGATTAACAGTGTTTATCACTATTCAAAGGAGGATTACGGCATAGATTTAGCTGTTCAAGAGGTCGAAAAGGTGATAGGCGCAGAGATTGATTACTACTGTGTGGTTGATTTTGAGGGACTGAAGTTTATTGTAGATTCTGTCGGCGGAATAGAATTTGAAGTTCCTTGCGATATGTATTATAACGATCCCGAACAGGATCTGTACATTGCCCTTGACGCAGGTTTTCAGACAATTGACGGAGATATGGCGGAGCAGCTTTTGCGCTTCAGAAGCGGTTATGCAAATGCTGACCTCGGAAGAGCCGAGGTTCAGCAGGATTTTATGAAAGCGTTTATCACTCAGGTTGCAGACAAAAACAGCGTTATAAAGAATGCTACGAAGTACATTAAGGTTTATAACGAATATATTGAAACGAACATTTCCGTTGCCCGAGCAGTTATGTATGCCGGGAAGGCAAAGAGCATCAAGTCAATAGAAACCATGACCGCACCCGGGTACACCGACTTTGTTGACGGGATTTCGGGATATGTTATAGATGACGAGGACGGAGCTATGCAAAGCATTTTCGTTAAATAGACTGTCAAATTGGGACTGTCGAACATTTTGGTTCGGCAGTCTTTTTTTTGTAAAAATTTTTTCTGCAACAGGATTTGACATTTATTTTCGCCGGTGTGAGTTATAATATAAACAAGCGTCGGGCAAGAGTTTTTCGGAGAGGAGAGCAAAATGATTGTGTACATAGACCAACTGTTTATAATAAATTTTGCGGCAGACTATATTATACTTCACATTTCATGCGGCTTTTGCTGCACAAGGAAACGGAAATTTATCGCTTTGGCGGCTCTGCTGGGCGGCATATACGGGGCGTGTATGTACATACCGAAAATATCATTTTTATATAATCCCTTTTGCAAGATGGTTTCGGCTTGCGTTATGGTAATAATTGCGGCACGACCGAAAAGCATATTATCTCTTTTGCGAGCTGAGCTGACCTTTGCCGCTGTTGCTTCCATTTTGGGTGGCGGTGTGCTTTCGGTGCTTTTAATGCTTGGCTACAGTTTAAGTGAAATATCAAACAACAGCATAGCCATTTTTAATGTACCGACAATTATTTTGACTGGAATATTTTGCGGTGTTGTATATATCGGCAGGATTTGCTTTGCCGTGTTAAAGCAAGGCGCTGAGATTAAAAGAAAAACAGTGAAGCTTACCATTTTTGCGTGCGGCAAAAAAATCAGCATAAACGGGCTTGTGGATACAGGCTGTACTTTAAGAAATCCTACAGGTCATGAACCGGTTATAATAGTGAATTACAACTGTGTAAAAGGCGTTATAGGGCTTACCGAAAAGGTTTGTATTATCCCGTATTCAACCGTTAACGGAAAAGGAAGCTTTCTCGGTTTCAAACCGGATTATGTGATAATAGACGGAAGAAGGTATGTAAATGTTGTCGTTGCTGTACGGTATTCTGATAAAAAAGAGGGGAGAATGTATTCGGCAATAATAAATTCGGATATATTAAAGGAGGAAGCGAGCATTGCATGAGTTTTTAAGACTTTATACGGTTATTGTAAGCAGGTTGGCAGATGACAGTGTTTTATACATAGGAGGAAGCGATACATTACCTCCGCCCCTTGAAGCAGACGAGGAAAAAGAATGCATCAAGCATCTTAGGGAAGGGGATACGGCATACAAATCACGGCTTATAGAGCATAATCTGAGACTCGTCGTGTACATAGCAAAGAGGTTTGAAAACACAAGCGTAGGGATCGAGGATCTGGTTTCGATAGGAACAATAGGTCTTATAAAGGCAATTAACACATTTAATGCCGAAAAGAATATAAAGCTTGCAACCTATGCCTCAAGGTGTATCGAAAACGAAATACTGATGTTTCTGAGAAAAAACAGTTCAGTAAGAGCAGAGGTTTCGATTGATGAGCCGTTGAATGTGGATTGGGACGGAAATGAGCTTCTCCTTTCCGATGTGCTTGGTACCGATAACGACAGCGTGTACAAAAATCTTGAGGATGAGGTTGACCGCGACCTTTTGCAAGCGGCACTTAAAAAGCTGTCGGGCAGGGAAAAGAAGATTATGATTTTAAGGTTCGGGCTTGAAAACGGTGAAGAAAAAACTCAAAAGGAAGTTGCCGATATGCTCGGAATATCGCAATCGTACATTTCCAGGCTCGAAAAAAGAATAATTCACAGAATGAAAAAGGATATTTCAAAGATGATAAATTAACTTTTAACTGCCGTAAATGAATTTTTGCGGCAGTTAAAAAATTTTTTTAAAAAGTACTTGACAAATTAAAAAATCGTGCTATAATATAGTTAAAGGTCAAAGAAAGTCAAAATCAAACACGAAAGAAGATGATCAAGTGCGAATAAGCGATGTTATCGAGCAGTTTATTGCTCAAATGATGAACGACGGCGGTGGCGAGATTGAAATAAAGCGTAATGAGCTTGCAGAGCATTTTAATTGTGTTCCGTCTCAGATAAATTACGTTATTTCAACAAGATTTGCACCCGAAAAGGGTTACATCGTGGAAAGCAGAAGAGGAGGCGGCGGTTCAATCAGAATCCGAAGGATTTCGGCTACGAAGTCAGGATTTTTTATGCACGTTGTTAACTCTGTCGGGGATAGTCTTAATCAGCTTTCGGCGCAGATATTGATTAAGAATATTTACGAAAGCGGATATGTCACCAAAAACGAAGCTGAGCTTATGCTTGCGGCTACAAATGACAAATCAATTCCGGTTTCTCAGCCCGTAAAGGATAATCTCAGAGCGTTGATTTTCAAAAATATGTTATTAAAGTTAGTTTAGGAGGTAGTAATTATGTTGTGTCAAAAATGTAAAAAAAATGAGGCTACAGTTCATTACAAAAAGGTTGTAAACGGAAAGCTTACGGAAATGTATCTTTGCAGTGAGTGTGCTGACGGATTGGGTTCGTTTGATTTCAATTTTGACAGCTTCCTGCCGAATTTGTTCGGTCATTTTATAAAGCCGGAAATCAGACCTGCGGTTGTTTGCCCCAAATGCAAAACTCCACTTTCAGAAATTTCAGAAAACGGTAAAATGGGCTGCGGAGAGTGCTATGTTACCTACGAGGAATACCTGCTTCCGACACTTAAAAGAATTCACGGAAGCACAAAGCATACAGGTAAAGTTCCAAAGAGATTTTCAAGAGGCATCAAAAAGGATGATGAGCTTAAATCGTTAAAGAATCAGCTCGATGAGGCTATTAAGTCGGAGGAATATGAAAATGCCGCAAAAATCCGTGATAAAATCAGAGAAATCGAAGGAAGGGAGGGATTGTGATGAGGAAAAAATGGTGGATCGAAAACGGCCCGAGATATGAAGTTGTACTGAGCAGCCGAATTAGGCTTGCAAGAAATTTTGCACAGTATCCCTTTCCTAACATGACGGACGGAAAAATGCGTGACGAAATTGCATCGAAGGTTGACGATATTCTCAAAAATTGTTCCCTTAAATTTCAAAGAAAGAACATGAAGGATTTGTCGGATGTTGACCGACAGCTTCTTGTGGAAAAGCATCTCATCAGTCCCGACCTTGCAAAGCTTGACGGTGCGGCGTTCATTTCGGATGATGAAAGCATCAGCGTTATGGTAAACGAGGAGGATCACATTAGGATTCAGGCGATGACTTCAGGCTTTGATATTGATAAAGCATATGATCTGGCAAATAAGATTGATACGCTTATCGAAAACGAAGCAGATTATGCTTTTTCGGAAAAATTCGGTTATCTCACAAGCTGTCCGACAAATGTGGGAACAGGTATGCGAGCATCTGTCATGATGCATCTTCCCGCACTTTGCATGACAGGCGAGATTTCAAAAATAATCAGCTCGGTTTCAAAATTCGGAATTGCGGTTCGCGGACTATACGGTGAAGGAAGCCGTGCAAGCGGTGATATTTTCCAGATTTCAAACCAGATAACGCTGGGAATTTCCGAGGAAGAAACCATAACAAACCTTAAATCCGTTGTAGAAAGCATTATAGAGCGGGAGCTTGAGATAAGGTCAAAGTTAAGCGAGGATAACATAATCAGGCTTGCCGACCGTGTATGGCGTTCATACGGGATACTTAAAAACGCACAGGTGCTTTCGAGTGATGAGTTTATGAAGCTTGCTTCGGATGTAAGGCTCGGCGCAGTTATGGGAATAATAGGAAGTGTGAATACAGAAACCCTCAATGAGCTCGAAACGATTGTTCAGCCTGCAGGAATACTGAAGGCTGCCGGCAAGGATATGTCTGCCGAACAAAGAGATTTCGAGCGTGCGAAAATTGTACGAGAAAGATTGTGACAAGGAGGAGTGTTTTATGAGCAATTTTGATAGCAGATTTACAAAAAATGCAAGAGAAGCCCTTGAAAAAGCTCAGCTTGGTGCAGGGGAACTCGGTCATAATTATATCGGTTCCGAGCATCTGCTTTTGGGGCTTATAAGAGAGGATTCATCTGTTGCGGCTTCGCTTTTAAAGAGCAACGGCGTAACGGAAACGGATGTTATTGATAAAATTTCAAGACTTATCGGTACTGCAGCGCCCACGGGCGGAGCAGTGAACGGCATGACGCCCCGAACCAAAAGAATAATTGAAATCAGCTTTGCCCAAGCAAACTCAATGGGCCACAGCTTTGTGGGTACGGAGCACATTTTGCTCGGAATTTTAAGAGAAAGCGATTGCGTTGCGGTTAAAATTTTAAGCGACCTCGGTGTTGACATCAACAAGCTGTTTACCGAGCTTGTGGATTCACTTAATTCCGACGGCAACAATGCTGACTACGGAGAACAGCATAAGGTTGGTCAGTCGAAGGGCTCCAAAACAATAGAACAGTTCGGTCGTGACCTTACAAAAATGGCTAAGGAAAGAAAGTTTGACCCTGTAATAGGCAGAGATGCAGAAATCAAAAGGGTAATTCAAATACTCAGCCGAAGGACTAAAAACAACCCATGCCTTATCGGCGAGCCGGGTGTCGGAAAAACAGCCGTTGCGGAAGGTCTTGCTCAAAAGATAGCAGACGGTGAGGTTCCTGAAATCCTCAAAAACAAAAGGGTATTGACCTTGGATTTATCTTCTATGCTTGCCGGAGCTAAGTACAGAGGAGAATTTGAGGAAAGACTTAAATCAGCAATTGACGAAGTGATTAATGACGGTAACATTATCATTTTCATTGATGAAATGCACACAATCATCGGAGCCGGTGCGGCAGAAGGTGCTATAGACGCAGCAAATATCCTAAAGCCTGCGCTTGCAAGAGGCGAAATGCAGGTTATAGGCGCAACAACTCTCAACGAATATAAAAAGTATATCGAGAAGGATGCTGCGCTGGAGCGGCGTTTCCAGCCTATTACCGTAGGCGAGCCGACGCCTGAGGAAGCTACGGAAATACTCATGGGCTTGCGTGACAAATACGAAGCCCACCACAAGGTTTCCATTACCGACGAAGCAATAAACGCTGCGGTAAAAATGTCCCATAGATATATTGCGGACAGATTTTTGCCCGATAAAGCCATAGACCTTATTGATGAGGCGGCAAGCAAGGTAAGGCTGAGAACCCTCACCGTGCCACCTGAAATTCACGATATTGACCTGAAGCTTGAAGAAGCGGTAAAGGAAAAGCAGGCGGCTATACAGATTCAGGATTTTGAGAAGGCGGCGAAGTACCGTGACGAGGAAGCAAAGCTCAGAAAAGAAGCCGACGAAAAGAGGAAGAAATGGGAATCCGAAAATCATGTGGCAGATAAAAAGGTCACCGCAGAAGACATCGCTCAGGTTGTTTCCGAATGGACAGGCATACCGGTTAAAAGCATAGCTGAGGACGAATCGGAAAAGCTTCTTCACCTGGAAGAAAACCTCCATAAAAGAGTTATCGGTCAGGACGATGCGGTTACAGCCGTTGCAAAGGCAATAAGACGAGGAAGGGTAGGGCTTTCAGACCCTAAAAGACCTATCGGTTCATTTATTTTCCTCGGACCTACGGGTGTCGGCAAAACTGAGCTTTCAAAGGCTCTTGCAAATGTGCTGTTCGGAGACGATGATGCGGTTATAAGGGTTGATATGTCGGAGTACATGGAGAAGCACTCCGTTTCAAAGCTTATCGGTTCACCTCCGGGATATGTAGGCTTTGATGAGGGCGGTCAGCTTACCGATAAGGTAAGAAGAAAGCCGTATTCGGTAGTGCTTTTTGATGAGATAGAAAAGGCTCATCCCGATGTTTTCAACATCATGCTTCAGATCCTCGACGACGGTGTGCTGACTGACTCTAAAGGCAGGAAGGTAAGCTTCAAAAACACCATTATCATTATGACCTCAAACATCGGCGCAAGGATGATTTCGGAAAAGAAGCCCATGGGCTTTAACTCTCAGTCCTCTGATGAAAAATACAAGGACATAAAATCTAAGGTTATTGACCAGCTAAAAGAGGCTTTCAGACCGGAATTTCTTAACAGAATTGACGATATTATCGTATTCAAGCCCCTTGAGAAGGAAGACATCAAAAAGATTACGATTAATATGCTCTCTGAGGTTACAAAGAGACTTTCCGACCGTGAAATTTCGGTTGAATACTCGGATGCCGCGATTGAAAAGCTTGCCGATGTCGGCTTTGATCCGACATACGGCGCAAGACCGCTTCGCCGTGCAATAACCTCTAATATTGAGGATATGATTGCCGAGAATATTCTTGAGGGCAAGGTTAAGGATAATTCCACCGTTAAAATTGATGTTGCCGACGATAAATTCATAATTGCATAAAAGGTTGACAAATCGGCTTTTAAGTAGTAAAATAAATATATAAAACTATTTGTCGCTATGCGGCGGAAACGGAGAATGATATGGGTTGTTCACACGATTGCGGTTCATGCTCATCGAACTGCGGAAGTGAGGAAAGCTTGGTAAAGAAGCCTCACGATATGTCTGATATTAAAAAAGTAATTGCGGTTGTAAGCGGAAAGGGCGGAGTAGGCAAATCTATGGTTACATCGCTCATGGCGGTTGCAATGAATCGCCGCGGAAACAAAACCGCTATACTTGATGCGGATATTACCGGTCCTTCAATCCCGAAGGAATTCGGGATTAAGGATAAGGCTCAGGGGAGCGAGGAGGGGATTTTCCCGGTTTATTCCAAAACAGGAATCGGAGTTATGTCTCTCAATCTTCTTCTGCCTAACGAAACAGACCCGGTTGTTTGGAGAGGGCCTGTCATTGCAGGTACGGTTCAGCAGTTTTGGACCGATGTTATATGGGGCGATGTAGACTATATGTTTATTGATATGCCTCCGGGAACGGGAGATGTTCCGCTGACGGTTTTCCAGTCGATCCCCGTTGACGGGATTATTGTTGTAACCTCTCCCCAGGAGCTTGTTTCAATGATTGTGGAGAAGGCAGTCAAGATGGCGGAAATGATGAATATTCCCGTGCTCGGAATTGTTGAAAATCTTTCGTATTTCAAATGCCCCGATTGCGGAAAGCTTCACAATATTTTCGGGGAGAGCCGCATTGATGAAATTGCAAAGGCCTATAACATCAAAAATGTCGCAAAGCTTCCCATTGACCCGAAGCTTTCTGCGGCAAGTGATAAGGGTATGGTTGAGCTGTTTGAAGGCGATTGGCTTGACGATATGTGCGAATTTCTTGAAAAATAAAGAAATTTTGCAAAAAATGCTTGCAATTTGAATTAATATGTGTTATAATCATCATGTTGATATTTTGCGTGCAAAATCACGCATAGAAAGAGGTGACATTGATGAAAGAAGGTTTACATCCTGAGTACACTCCCAGCAAAATCATCTGTGCCTGCGGTGAGGTTATTGAAACTCGTTCAACAAAAGGTGACATCCATGTTGAAATTTGTTCCAAGTGCCATCCGTTCTTTACAGGCAAGCAGAAGCTGGTAGATACAGGCGGTAGAGTTGACAAGTTCAGACGGAAATACGGTATGGACAAATAATTGCATTTGATATGCACTGCTTCGGCAGTGCATATTTTCCGTAGAAAAAATGTCAAATATTTATCAAATTAATAAATTAATTGGAGGCGGAACAATGAGGATAGGTTCGTTTTTGGATAACAGGGAACAGAAAAACATTAAATATTGCTACAAAAAGCGCGGTATGGACGAAAGCTATCGTCCGAACACGGTGCTCGAGCTTTACGAGCGTGAATATTACACCCATGAGGACGGAAATCTATTTTATAAAAAGCCCGTAGGCTGGTCGGGCGATCAGCTTTCTTACGGTGCAGTTGATATTTGTATTGAACTTGAAGGCATGGCTTTTGCCGATAATGCAAAGCTTGTTTTTCAGAATACCGAGCTTAGCGGCGTAGAAGTTCTTACAAAAAAGGGCGGTAAGCTTGTTAAAATCGGTGTTGTAAAGCCTCAGACGGGAAAGGTTCTCAGCGATGACGAAATTATTGTTCCTGTCGGTGTTTATTGCGACAATGTTATTGTAAGGCTTCACGGTGCGTGCAAAAATATTGTGCTTGTTTCTCTTGATGTCTACGGAGCATGGGATATGGAAGATACGGTTTACCCGATTCCCGAAAGCATCGAGTTTGGCGGTGACGCATTGGAAATCGGCGGTAATCTCACCGTAAAGGCTCAAGGGGAGGACGCTCTCTTTGC
>CABUMF010000014.1 GCA_902492655.1 uncultured Eubacteriales bacterium
CCTCGGATGCGCAATTTCCGAAGCGGTTGAAACGGCGGTTACCAACGACGGCTACAGATATGTTTTGGGAAGCGTGCTTGCGCAGGTTTTGCTTCATCAGTCTGTTATAGGGCTTGAAACCAAAACCGCTCTCGATAAGTACGGCATAAAGCCCGATGTTATCATAGGCTGTGCCGGAGGCGGTTCAAATCTCGGAGGTCTTATCTCTCCGTTTATGGGTGAAAAGCTCAGAGGCGAAGCTGATTATAAATTCATCGCCGTTGAGCCGGCGTCTTGCCCCAGCTTAACGCGTGGAAAATACGCATACGATTTTTGCGATACGGGTATGGTTTGCCCTCTTGCAAAAATGTACACACTCGGAAGCGATTTCATTCCCTCTCCGAACCATGCCGGCGGACTCAGGTATCATGGCATGAGCTCCGTTCTTTCTCAGCTTTACGATGACGGTCTCATCGAAGCGAGAGCGGTTGAACAAACATCTGTTTTTGAAGCGGCTGAAACCTTTGCCCGTGTTGAAGGCATATTGCCGGCTCCGGAGAGCAGCCATGCAATTAAGGTTGCAATCGACGAGGCACTTAAGTGCAAGGAAACAGGCGAGGAAAAGACGATCGTGTTCGGCCTTACGGGAACGGGCTATTTCGATATGTACGCTTATGAAAGCTACAATGACGGGAAAATGAGCGATTATGTTCCCAGTGACGAGGAGCTTGAAAAGTCAATGGCGAAAATGCCCAAGGTTGATTTATAAAGCACAGTCTGCTTGATTTACAATATACTATTAATAATTTTTGAGGTGTTTAACATGAAAACAAAGAAAATCGTTACAGCTGCACTTTTTGCCGCTATCATTTGCGTGGTTACATTCTTTCCGAAAATTCCTTCGGTAAACGGATATATTCATCTCGGTGATGCGGTAATACTTCTGGCGGCATACATTATGGGACCTGTTTACGGCGGAGTTGCCGCAGCTATCGGCTCGGCTCTTGCAGACCTTATTTCGGGATATGTAATTTTTATCCCCGGAACCTTCGTTATTAAGTTACTTACAGCCGTTGTTGCAGGATATGTATTCTTCGGACTTAAGAAGGTTGCTCCGAAGCTCAAGGCAGTAAACTACATAATTGCAGGCATTGTGGGAGAAGCACTTATGGTTCTCGGCTATTTTGCCTACGAAGCACTTATTTACGATGTGCCCGGTGCGGCAGCCGGAATTGTGGGAAATCTGTGCCAGGCGGCGGCAGGAATCATCGTTTCCACACTCATTATGATAACGGTTAAAAGTATAAACACCGATAAATAAACGCATTGATTAATAAAAGTAAATGCCCGAAACAGATAGGTTTCGGGCATTTTTATCGCATGGCCGATTTATTCGTACAGGTCTTTCAGAATTTTAACAACATCCTCTTTTGTGGGCACCCTCGGATTTGTCAGAGTGCAGGCGTCGGACAGTGCCTTATCTGCCATGGAATCAATCGCGGCAAAATATTCGTCACGGTCAATTCCGCACTGTGAAATCGAGCTTTCAATCTCCATTTCCTTATTCATGAACTGAATCCAGCTGACAAGCGCACGAACGGTTGTTATTTCGTTGAAATTATAAAGCCCCAGTATTCTTGCAAGAGTTATATACTTTCTAACCGAGGGCAAATATTCCTTCTTGCTCTTTGAATGCTTGTTAATATCGCTGTTAAACTCGATTATATGCGGCAAAAGCATTGCGTTGGCTTTTCCGTGGGGAATATGAAATCTTGCTCCGATTGCGTGTGCAATACCGTGATTAAGACCGAGCGATGCGGAGTTGAACGCAAGCCCTGCAAGACATGACGCAACGTGCATTTTCTTTCTTGCGTGCGTGTCGTTATTATTAAGATAAGACCGCAAAAGGAATGCTCCGCATATTTCAACCGACTTTTCCGCAAGTGCCGCAGAAAACTCATTGTTGTTTATGCTGACATATGCCTCGATAGCATGAGTAAGAACATCCATCCCCGTATTTGCCGTAATGCTTGCAGGCACGGATTTAACCAAATCGGCATCAAGTATTGCTTCAACCGGCGTCATATCATCTGAAATCAGAGGGATTTTTACGCCGTGCTCCGTATCGCTGACAACCGAAAACGATGTAACCTCACTACCCGTTCCGCTGGTTGTGGGAATTGCAATCATGGGGATTCCGGTAATATTCTGTGATTTTGAGTAAACCTCTTTTATTGCTTTTGCGGAATCTATCGCCGAGCCGCCGCCTATTGCAACGATCGCCTCGGGCTTATATTCATACATTTTCCCGACGCCGAGCGTTATCTTTTCAAGGGGTGGGTCGGGAACCACATCCGAAAAAATCTCAAAATCTATTCCGCCTTCGCTGAGGCGTGATGTAATAAAGGAAATCATCCCTGTTTTAACGACAAAGGGGTCGGTAACCACCAAAACCTTATTATAAGGTATTTTTTTAAGCCTGTCCAGGGCGTTGTCGCCAAAATAGATTTTAGTTTTGATTTCAAATTCTTTCATCGCATTTCATCTCCATTATTTCACACTGTATAGGATTTCTGCATAAGAGGGATAAGGCCAGTAATCTTTTCCGAGCATGAGCTCAAGCGCATCCACATGGGTTCTAAGCTCATTTGATATTTCAAACACCTCATCGTGATAGTATTTTGCTTCCGAATAGGAATCGTCAAACCGTTCCTTTGTTATAGCGGTTTCAAGCTCTGAAAGCTTATTGAACACAAGACTGTTTAGAGCCGAAATTCCTTCAAGAAGCTTTTCCTCAACCGAACAGTCAATTCCGGGTACTGCGGCACGCTTTTTGTTTATTATATCCGCAATATCACCCTGATATTTGTTAACCGCCGGAACTACGCCTTTTTTAACCATATCTATCATTGTGAGCGCTTCTATACGAATGATTTTGCTGTAGGTTTCAAGCTTAATTTCGTATCTTGCCTCAACCTCAATATCCGTATATACACCGTGCTTTGCAAACAGTGCCTTGTTTTTATCCGCAACAAGGCATGGAAGCGCATCAACCGTTGACTTAAGGTTCAAAAGTCCTCTCTTTTTCGCTTCTTCAACCCACTCTTCCGAATAGTTATTGCCGTTAAACACAATTCGTTTGTTTTCTGTGTAGGTTTCCTTAATCAGCTCGTTCAAATCGTTTTCAAAATCGGAGCTTGCTTCAAGTCTGTCGGCAAAGCCCTCCAGAACCTCGGCAACCGCCGTATTTATAACAACATTCGAGTCGGAAATAGAAGCGGATGAACCAAGGCTTCTGAATTCAAATTTATTGCCCGTAAAAGCGAAGGGGGATGTTCGATTTCTGTCGGTTGTATCCTGGGGAAGGTCGGGAAGAACCGTTGCACCTATTCCGAGCTTTATTTTACCCCTGTCCTTAAAATCTTCTCCCGATTCCATGGCGTTAAGCACCGCTTCGAGATCATCCCCGAGGAATACGGAAATAATAGCCGGAGGTGCTTCGTTTGCACCGAGCCTGTGGTCATTTCCCGCACTTGCAACAGATACCCTCAAAAGGTCCTGATAATCGTTAACCGCCTTGATAACCGCTGTCAAAAACAGCAGGAACTGTGCATTTTGGGAAGGTGTTTTCCCCGGCTCCAAAAGATTTTCTCCGTCACTTGTTGTAAGCGACCAGTTATTATGCTTTCCCGAACCGTTAACTCCGTTAAACGGCTTTTCGTGGAGAAGGCACACCATATCATGCTTTTGCGCAACCGACTGCATAACCTCCATTGTGAGCTGATTATGGTCGGCGGCGATGTTTGTGGTTGTAAATATGGGAGCCAGCTCGTGCTGAGCCGGAGCAACCTCGTTATGCTTTGTTTTCGCAAGAACGCCGTAGCTCCAAAGCGTGCTGTCAAGCTCCTTCATATAAGCCGAAACCCTCGGCTTTATTACGCCGAAATAATGATCGTCAAGCTCCTGCCCTTTCGGAGGACGGGCTCCGATAAGTGTTCTTTTGCAATAAACAAGGTCAGGCCGTTTATCATAAACCGACTTATCTATGAGGAAATATTCCTGCTCGGGGCCTACCGTTGTAAGCACCCTTTCAACATCTTTTCCGAAAAGCTTTAATATACGCTTTGCCTGCTTTTCGATAGCCTCCATCGAACGAAGCAGCGGAGTTTTTTTATCAAGCGCCTCTCCGCCGTATGAACAAAATGCCGTGGGAATACACAACGTTTTGTCCTTTATAAATGCATATGATGTGGGATCCCACGCAGTATAGCCCCTTGCCTCAAAGGTTGCCCTTATTCCTCCGGAGGGGAATGATGATGCATCCGGCTCGCCTTTAATCAGTTCTTTTCCCGAAAAATCCATAATGATTTTGCCGTCGCCGTCGGGAGAAATAAAGCTGTCATGCTTTTCTGCGGTAACTCCCGTCATCGGTTGGAACCAATGGGTATAATGTGTTGCGCCGTTTTCAACCGCCCAATCCTTCATTGCGTTTGCAACAACGCTTGCAATCTCGGCATTTAAATGCTCGCCCTTCGCAATGGTCTTTTTAAGAGATTTATATGCGTCCTTGGGAAGCCTGTTCCTCATTACCTCATCGCTGAAAACCTTACTTGCAAATAATTCGGGAATATTTGCCAAATCAATCATCCTTCCGTATATATATACAGAAATTATAACATTTTTGCGACCGTTTGTCAATCTTTTGTGTTGACAATTTTGCATATATGATGTATAATTATTGTAGGAAAAATTACATAGGAGGCATTAAACATGCTCACAGCAATTGTAGGAACCAACTGGGGAGATGAAGGAAAAGGCAGAATGGTTGACCTTCTTTCTTCCGATTATGACATAGTAGTCAGATACCAGGGCGGTAACAATGCCGGTCACACCGTTATTAACGATGCCGGCAAATTCATTCTTAACCTTTTGCCGTCGGGTATTCTTCGTGA
Organism: uncultured Eubacteriales bacterium; assembly: GCA_902492655.1. Lineage (GTDB taxonomy): Bacteria > Bacillota > Clostridia > HGM11514 > HGM11514 > CAKSKB01. The sequence continues at coordinate 4,932 of CABUMF010000014.1, forward strand.
GGATACCGTTAATGTTATGGGTAACGGTATGGTTATAGATATTGAGCATCTCTGCGGCGAGCTGGATAAGCTCTCCGAAAAAGGTATTGGTGTTCCCGAAGGGCATCTTGTTATCAGCGATAAGGCGGTTATTTGTATGCCGTATCATAAGCTTCTCGACATTTTGGAGGAGGACAGGCTCGGCGATGCAAAATTTGGCTCCACAAGACGAGGAATTGCCCCCGTATATTCGGATAAATATATGAAAAAGGGCATCAGAATGGGCGACCTTCTGCATCCCGAAACCTTGGAAAACAAGGTGAAAAACATTGTTGAGTGGAAAAACCTCACAGTAGAAAAGGGCTACGGTCACGAGGCAATTAATTACGAGGAAATGCTTGCGTGGCTCAAAAAGTACGGCGACAGGCTTAAAAAATATATCGGCGATACCACCGTTTTCTTAAACAATGCGGTAAATGCCGGCAAAAAGGTTATGTTTGAAGCCCAGCTCGGCACTCTCCGTGATATTGATTTCGGTATCTATCCATATACGACTTCTTCATCCACCATTGCAGCTTACGCACCTATAGGTTCGGGAATCCCGGGAAGAAAGCTTGATAATGTCATCGGCATTATGAAGGCATATTCAAGCTGCGTGGGAGAAGGCCCCTTTACCTGCGAAATGTTTGGCGAGGAGGGCGATCGGCTTCGTGAAGCAGGCGGAGAATACGGCGCCGCTACCGGCAGACCGAGGCGTGTGGGCGGATTTGATGTCGTTGCATCACGCTACGGCGCAATGATGCAGGGTGCAACCGAGATTGCCCTTACAAAGCTGGATGTTCTTTCTTGCTTTGATAAAATTCCTGTTTGCACCGCATATGAGGTGGACGGCGAAATCAGACACGATTTCCCCATTGGCGATGAGCTTATGCGTGCAAAACCGATTTATGAGTATTTTGACGGCTTTAAGTGCGATATTTCCAAGTGCAGAAAGCCCGAGGACCTTCCAAAAGAGGCCCTTGATTATGTAAAGTATATCGAAGGTGCGATTGGCTGTCACATAAAATATGTTTCGGTCGGTGCGGCTCGCGATGAGTATATTGAAATGAATTAAGCGTATTTTTCTCGAAAGGTGGTTACTCAATGAGTCAAACTGTGCTCATACTTGATTTTGGCGGTCAGTACAAGGAGCTTATTGCAAGAAGAGTAAGAGAATGTCACGTGCATTCCGTAATAAAGCCGGGGAATATGCCTGTTTCCGAAATACGGGAAATGGCGCCTATCGGCATAATTTTAACCGGAGGACCTAACAGTGTTTACGATGATGAGTCCCCCAAATGCTCAAAGGAGATTTTTGAGCTCGACATACCGGTTCTCGGCATATGCTACGGTCACCAGCTTATGAATTATACATTGGGCGGCAAGGTTGAGCCTTGCGATGTAAGTGAGTACGGTCAGACCGATGTGACGGTCAATACCAAGTATGCAATTTTCGATAAGCTTGACAAGAATCAGGTTGCTCTCATGAGCCATACCGATCAGGTTACTGTTCTTCCGGAAGGATTTAAGACTACTGCGTCTTCCGCAAACTGCAAAAATGTCGGCGTTGCGGATGTTAAAAGAAAACTCTACGGGGTGCAGTTTCACCCCGAGGTTCAGCACACCAAAAACGGCAAAAAGATGATTAAAAACTTTTTGTATAATGTCTGCGGCGCAAAAGGCGATTACAATATGGACGATTACATTGAACGCCAGATTGAGCTCGTCAGAAAACAGGTCGGAGACGAAAAGGTTATTCTCGGGCTCTCCGGCGGCGTTGATTCTTCCGTTTGCGCGGCACTTTTGGACAGAGCTATAGGAAATCAGCTGATTTGTATTTTCGTCGATCACGGTTGTATGAGAAAGAATGAAGGCGATGAAATCGAAGCGGCTTTCAAGGATCGTGATTTGCAGTTTATAAGAGTGGATGCCGAGGAAAGATTTCTTTCAAAGCTTTCCGGAGTTTCCGAGCCCGAAAAGAAAAGAAAAATTATAGGGAAAGAATTTGTTGAGGTCTTTCAGGACGAAGCAAAGAAGTTCGGCAAAGTAAAATTTTTGGCTCAGGGAACAATTTATCCCGATGTAATCGAATCGGGAGCGAACAATTCGGCTAATATTAAAAGTCATCATAATGTCGGCGGATTGCCTAAAGATATGGATTTCAAGGAACTTGTCGAACCCTTGAGGGGCTTGTTTAAGGACGAGGTTAGGGTATTGGGTAAAAAGCTTGGCCTTCCTTCGGTTCTTGTTAACCGCCAGCCGTTCCCCGGCCCCGGGCTTGCTATCAGGGTTATCGGTGAGGTTACAAAGGAAAAGCTTGACCTGCTCCGTGAAGTCGATGCAATTTTTAGGGAAGAAATCGGAAAATCAAGGGTTAAGCCGAATCAGTACTTCGCTGTGCTTACAAATCTGCGTTCCGTCGGAGTTGTGGGGGATTTCAGAACCTACGATTATACCGTCGCTCTCCGTGCGGTAACCACTTCTGATTTCATGACGGCTGAGTACACCAAAATACCCCACAAATTGCTTGATAAGATTTCCGTAAGAATAACTAATGAAGTCCGCGGCGTTAACCGCGTGGTTTACGATATTACCGGCAAACCCCCGGCAACTGTGGAGTGGGAATAGTTCCACGCAGCCTGGAAACCGGCTTAGTTAAGCCATTTTCAGAGTTTGTAGCCAAGGCTTGACAACACTTTGACAACACTTGATACTGTGAGAATAATATAAAACACATAAACTGCTCTGCTTATTCGGCAGAGCAGTTTTCATGTCACATAGTCGTTTTATAAATAAGTTCAACTATGTATTTTATTATCATTATCTATACCTGTTCGGCAAAATACGCAAAAAGGAAACGCAGCAGAGAGTATCATTTTATATGCGTGAGGAGCTAATAAAATTTGAGCGTTATCAAAAACAGTTTCATTTCTTGATTGAGAATAATATTGAAACTACAGATCAGTTAATCGGTTTTAAGAAAAATACCGAAAAGAATATATCAGATTTGGTATTTCAACGGGGCAAATTATATGATAAAAACAGCTCAAAGGCAGAAATTAAGACTATAAATTCAAAACTACAAAAACTTCGCAAGGATGTGCGGATGTGTAACAATATTTTTCAAGATATTGAAACAATACGGAATCATCAAAATTATGTAATCTGGGTTGAACAAGAAGCCGAAAAGGATAAAAAAAGACGATATTTAGGCAAGGAAAGATAAATATATGTTAAGAATAAAATTCTATTTGGTACTGTGCGTAAAAACATTTTTTTGCAACAGTTAGACTAAATCTGTTCTAAAATGTTGACCATCGGGTAATAATATGTTATAATTAGACCATAGAAATCTGTAATATCGACTAAAAATGGAGTGGATGATATGGAAATTAAACGAGATTTATATTTAAACAAACTGATAAAACGAGAGTGTAATGGTTTGGTTAAGGTGGTAACCGGCATAAGAAGATGCGGTAAATCGTATTTGCTTTTTCGTTTGTATCACGATTATTTGCTTAATAAAGGAATTAGTGAAGACCATCTTATAGAAATTGCTCTTGACGATATAATGAATGAGGAACTCAGAGAGCCGAAAGTATTGTATAATCATATAAAGGAACAGATTAAAGATAAAGAACAATACTACCTTTTTCTTGATGAAATACAATATGTCGGAGATTTTTCGGATTTGGTAAACGGACTATCTCATATTAGGAATTTGGATGTATATATAACGGGAAGTAACTCTAAATTTTTGTCGAGTGATATTCTTACGGAATTTAGAGGCAGAGGGGATGAAATACACGTTAATCCTCTTTCTTTTGCTGAGTACAATTCAGTATATGACGGCAGTGTGTCTCAAGCGTGGAAAGACTATTATACCTATGGCGGACTTCCCCTCATTCTGACCCGTGAAGATGATGAAATGAAAGCGGAATATCTTTCGTCTTTATTAAAAAAGGTTTATATCAGCGATATTGTTGACAGAAACAAAATCCGTAATGAAAGCGAGCTTGAAGAATTAGTTAATATCCTTGCATCATCTGTTGGCTCACTTACCAATCCTGCCAAGCTCAGCAGAACTTTCAGAAGTGTTAAAAACAGTAAAATCACCGAAAAAACCATAAAAAAATATTTGGGTTATCTTACAGATGCATTTTTGATGGATAAGGCAATCAGATATGATGTAAAAGGTAAAAAGTATATTGAAACACCTTCAAAATATTATTTTACTGACATCGGCATAAGAAACGCACAGCTTAATTTTAGACAACAAGAAGAAAACCACATTATGGAAAACATAATATTTAATGAACTTAAAATAAGAGGCTATCGTGTGGATGTCGGAGTTGTAGAAATAGTCGAAACCAATGATGAGGGTAAAAAGGTACAAAAGGGACTGGAAATAGATTTTATTGCAACAAAAGGCAACAACAAGTATTACATCCAATCAGCTTTTGATATGCCGAATGAAGCAAAAGAAAAGCAAGAAAAGAAATCATTGTTAAAAACAAAAGATTCCTTCAAAAAAATTATTGTCGTAAAAGATGATATTAAACTTAAACGTGATGATAGCGGCATTACCACTATTGGCATATTTGACTTTTTGCTTAATGAAAATAGTTTGGATATGTAAGAGACGGGACTGACATATGAGAAAGATTAAAGAATTTATAAAATCAACATGTATATCCAGCAGAATACTTTTTGCAGTTTGGTTTTTCTTTGTATTATTTATAAAATCAGCAGAGCAGAGTAAGATGCTTACCATGTTTGAAATGGGTGTTGTGTTTTTGTTGCCGGCTATTATGACTGAACTAAGGCGAAATCCTGTTTTTTCGGATTATAATATCAAGTGTATCAATATATTTAAAAATACAAAAATTGCAAGTAGGGTTTTAATTTATTTTTGGCTAACCTTTGCTATGTTGGGTGGTATAAGTATAGAGAGTTTTATATATTCTTCAATATTATTTTTATTGCCGACATTAATCATAGAATATAACAAAAATCCAATTATAAAAAGAAATAATGCTAAAATCGCAGCAGAACACAGTAATAAGATAGAATTGGCTAAAAGTAATATGGCAAGTAATGATTTAAAAAATAAAATTACAGACCAAACCCCGGACTTTGATGTGGAAGAGACTGAGGAGCAAGTGCATCCGATTTCTCAAAAGCGAGAGGAATATTCAGAAATTTGTGCAAAATTCTCGGATGTTGATATTCCCGGTGAGGAAGAACATACTCAACCCATACCACAGATGAATTTTGAACCTGTCAAAAAGGAAGAACATACTGCTCCGAACGATAACTTTGAAATTTACTTTGATTATGAATCGTTATATCAGCCTGCTGATTTTATAAAGGATATGAAACAGTTTGAGCATAAAGAAGGCAAAAAAGCTGAATTAGTACCGTTTATGCAATACTATCCAACATACAGCAGTATGGACAAGCAGCAGAAAGAATGGTACTTTTATTGGAGAAGTCAAGTTCGAAAAGGGATATATTTAGACACAGACCTATCGTATATATTTGTTCATGTATATGAACTATTAAGCGGATATGGTATGAACAATGCTGATGACGGCTATAAACAATTACTTGAACTGTGGAAAAATTACAGAAAGGAATATCCCAAGCTGGACGGATATTTATTTGAGTGGATATTTGATTTTTGCCAACTTTACAACCTTGACTTTGAAATGCCCGGGTGGACGGATTTATTATTACCGTATCAACCCGAGATAAAAAATGTTATTATAAGCAAACATAGCGGCGAGATACCTTTAAAGCTGACATTTGCTCTGATAGATTCACTGTGCGATTATTCATTGGTAAGAAGTAAATTTTATAATGACGGGCATCAAATGCTTATGAATGAGGCAATTCCGAGGGTTGTTGCATTGGCTGATGCAGCATTATATAAAAAAGAGGGCAAAGGAATACTTGATAAATACGGACCAAATTGCCCGAGGAAACAAACTTATTATGCTTTTCGAGGTGCAAATTGCAAAAACTCAAATCAAAGGGCGGATATTACGGTCAAGGACTACATAAACAGTGCAAAATTGCGTGCATATATAAATGAATTGGTAAGATATGCAGAAAATGTGTTAAGGGAATTATATAACTGCCGAGGACGGCTAAGAGGTGTTTCATTAGATGATGAAACTGCAAAAATCGTAAAAGCATTTTTGCATAAAGAATATTCACCGATTAAGCATGAGTCTGTTCCCGAAAAGAAAGCCGAGATAAATCTTAATTTTGATAACATAAAAGAGTTAAGGACACAATCGGATGCGGTCAGAGATGCTCTTGAGGTGGAAGAAACTTCTTCCGAAACAAAAGAATTGTTGACTGATTTGAAAGAGACAAAAGAAATATTTATAGCTATGCCGCAGTATTGCAGAAATTTGATTGATGAATTACAAAAACATTCATGGGAAATTGCTTATAATTCATCTTGTCAGGCATCGGTTGATACAATCAATGGACTATCCGGCAAGCTATTAGCGTGTGACTTGCTGGTTGTTGAAGGAAATCATTTAATACTTGAAGATGATTACAGAGATGAATTTGATTATCTGTATGAGCATCTTGAAGAAATTGAAACAGCAAAACCGAATGCAACAATGGAAATACATTCAACATTTGATTTAACACTTCTTTCGGAAGAAATGAGAGAACTTTTTGAAACTTTCTCACCATACCAGGAAGAGATAATTTGTATTATACTATCCCGAACTGATGTAAAGAATCGCATAGACAAAATTGCTGATGCCCAAATGTCTATGCCTGAAATTCTTGTAGATGAGATTAACGATATTGCTTCCCAGTATATTGGGGATATTCTAATAGATACTTTTGGAGATGAAATGTGCATATTGGAGCAATATGAAGATGAACTTAAAAAAGCCGTAAAATAGGAGGAATTAAAATGGCGGTAACGATAAATCGCCGCGAAGGAGCGGCACTGATTAATTCTTTGACAGCCGGAGTTGTTCCGAGAATAGGACTCAGACATATTGCGGTAGGCAGACAGGGTGAAATAAACGCTTTTCTTAATGATTTGGCAACCGTTGAAGACGGGGGTGCGGCATTTAGATTTGTGTGCGGACAATACGGAAGCGGAAAGAGTTTTTTATTGCAAACAATTCGTAATAATGCTATGGAACGCTCATTTGTGGTTATGGATGCCGATCTTTCGCCGGAACGCAGGCTTGTTGGCACAAGCGGACAGGGGCTTGCTACATACAGGGAATTGATACAACATACTTCTACACGTACACGCCCGGAAGGCAGTGCGTTGGAATCAGTTATTCAAAAGTGGATTGCATCATTACAGGCTATTACCGCAAAGGAAGAAAATTTACAGGTAAATGATCCTGCTCTCATTGATGCGGTGAGCGAAAAAATTTCCGATGTTTTATCGGAACTCTCCGAAATGGCTTACGGATTTGCATTTGCAAATGTTATAAATTCATATTGGAAAGGTATGAAAACAGGCGATGATGTTCTGAAAACATCTGCCCTGCGTTGGCTTCGCGGAGAATATGCAAACAAAACCGAAGCAAAAAAAGAACTTCCGGTTGATAATATTATTGATGATCAGAATTGGTACGAGTTCTTGAAACTTTTTGCTCTATTTGTAAAAAAAGCTGGATATAAAGGATTGCTTGTTTTTATTGATGAGGGTGTCAATCTGTATAAAATAAATCATAAGCAGGCACGCGACAGTAACTACGAAAAAGTTTTAACCATATTTAATGATACAATGCAAGGCAAAGCTGAATATATAGGTGTATTTATGAGCGGAACACCGCAATTTATTTATGATGAACGCCGAGGCTTGTTCAGCTATGAGGCCCTTCGGTCAAGACTTGCGGATAACCGTTTTGCAACACAAGGTTTTGTTGATTTTACAAGTCCGGTAATAAAGCTTAATCAGCTTTCATCGGAAGAAATATATCTGTTGCTTGAACGTCTGTGCGAATTGCATAGCAGCTATTATTCTTATGAAAACAAATTGGGTTCAAAAGAACTTACGGCATTTTTAAATACGGTTCTCGGAAGGTTGGGAGCCGATCAGCTGCTCACACCGAGAGAGGTAACACGAGATTTTCTCGGACTTTTAAACATACTTTATCAAAATCCTGATGCAACATTTGATTCGTTGATAAACGAACAAGGCTTTGCCGTTAAAAGTGCGGAAAAAGATCCCGAGCAAATTGACGAAGAAACCGATGATTTATTTGCGGAGTTTGACATATGAGTAAAAGTGCGTTTGAGCGTTATGCTTCTTTTATACAAGAATATATATATCGTAAAAAATGGACTGATTTGCGTGAAGTGCAGGTTGAAGCGTGTGATGCTGTTTTGGACACCGATAAGCATGTTATAATCGCCTCCGGTACTGCTTCCGGAAAGACCGAGGCGGCATTCTTTCCTATCCTTACTTTACTTGAGCAAAAACCGTCAGACTCTGTTGGCATTATGTACATCGGTCCATTAAAAGCCTTGATAAATGACCAGTTTAATAGGTTGAGTGAATTGCTGGAAGATGCTCAAATACCTGTTTGGTCTTGGCACGGAGATGTTTCGCAAGCGCATAAGAAAAAAGCTTTGAAAGTTTCAAAAGGTGTTTTACAGATAACACCCGAATCTTTAGAAGCTCTTGTTATGCGTCATCCGGGTGATGCCTGCAGGCTTTTTTCGGATTTGCGTTTTATTGTAATTGATGAAATTCATGCTTTGATGGGTGAAGATCGAGGACTTCAGGTTCTTTGCTTGATTGACAGATTAGAGAAAATGACAGGTTGCGTGCCGAGAAGAATCGGACTCTCTGCAACTTTGAATGATTACGCCCCTGCAATGGACTTTTTGACTTCCGGGAGCGATAAAGGTGCAATCGCTGTTGGCATACAAAGCCACAAACGAACAATATCACTATGCGTGGAAAGTTTTATTTTGCCTGATGATGAATCAAAAGCAGTAAGTGTGCTGAATCAATACAATAAATTTTTGTATGATAATTGCCATGATAAGAAGTGCTTGATTTTTACAAATAGCAGACAAAATGCAGAAAAAACCATCGGAGATATGAAAAGGGAAGCCGAGAAACGCAACGAAAGTGATGTTTTTTATGTTCATCACGGAAGTGTGTCAGCCGAATTGAGAAAAGAGGCTGAAACTGCTTTAAAAGAAAATGAGGGACCTACTGTTGCTGCGGCTACCCTGACATTAGAGCTGGGAATTGATATAGGTGATTTAGACTCCACTATTCAATTAGGAGCACCGTTTTCGTGTTCCAGTTTTGTTCAAAGACTTGGGCGTTCCGGGCGAAGAACGGGTAAATCTCAAATGATGTTTTTGAATTTGTATTATAATTCACATAAAAACCCGTTAGAGGCGATGCCGTGGAGTCTGCTTTGTTCAATTGCAATTATTCAGCTATATTTGGAAGAAAGATGGGTTGAGCCTTTTGAGCAAAAGAAAAAACCTTTTAGTCTGCTTGCCCATCAAACGCTGAGTACGCTTATGTCTTGCGGTGAGCTTACGCCATCTGAACTTGCAAGAAAAGTTTTGTTGCTTCCGGCGTTTAAGGGTATTGTTTCTGCTGATGAATACCGAGAATTGCTAAAGTATATGCTTGAAAAAGAATATTTACAGCGTATGGAAAGTGGTGGTGTAATAGTAGGATTGCTTGGAGAAAAGATATGTAATTATTTTACATTCTATGCCGTTTTTCAAGATGAAGAAACATACAAGGTGTTAAGTAAGACCGGTGAAATCGGAACATTGGATAATTGCCCGGCATTAGGAGAGGTATTTGTTCTTGCGGGGCGTTCTTGGGTTGTAATATCAGTTGATGAAGAACGGAAAAGTATTTATGTAAATCCAAGAAAGAGCAGCAGAATTCCGATATGGAACGGCAACGGAGGAAATATTCACGAAAAAATATTTAAACGAATAAAGAAAGTATTGCAGGAAGATATAATATATACATATTTGCGTCCTAATGCAATACAACTTTTGACGGACTCCAGAAAAGCTGCGAGAGAAAGCGGAATATTGGAACATGATATAATACAGTTTTCCGAAAATGCTTACCATATTTGTCCGTGGACGGGAACAAAAGAATTAGCGACAATATCGAATTTGCTTTCGTATGGATTAAAAGAACAGCTCGATATTCGTTCTGTCGAGGGAGGATTCGGTTATCTGACATTCAGAAGCGGATTGGAGAAAAAAGAACTTATCAGCTGCTTAATGAATTTAAAAATAGACCAAAACAATCCGGATATGGTTCTTGCAAAAGATGCGGCTCCTAAAAAAGATAAGTACGATTATATGGTTCCGGGCAATCTTTTGCGAAGTGCATATTTGTATAATCAAGTTGATGTAAAATCCGCAAATAATATATTGAATAACCTCGTTTGGTAAATACGGAGGTAAGAGTGTTGATATGGAGAAACCGAGTGAAACATTAGATTTATTAGATAAAATTACGGAACTGCGTAACTGCTATGTTGATGAGCAAAAGCATGCTATTTCAAGCGAAATAAAATGGATTTGCGAAAATGCCGATAATGTTGATATTTTACGTAAATATCTATCTCAATTTTTAAAGAATGGCAAGGAAATGCAACTTTCAAATGATAGCATTAAGGAGTTAGCACAAATACGAGCAAATCACCTGTATTCTGATTTAAACGGTTTGGGTAAAAAAATAGATAATTTCCCACTAAAGGTTATTGTTCAATATTTGAAAGACTGTGGTTTGTAATTATTTGGCAACAATATGTCAACAAAAAGTTATGAAGTCTGAAAAATTAGTATAATACAAATATTATAAAGACTACGGCAGATATTGCATTAACTAATGTGTTTGAGGTTACAAATGCCTTGCCGAGTGGGAATGACATATCACACCCGACAAATGGCTTAACCACGCCATTTACGGCACTTATAAGTGCAAATTGGCAACATTTTGGCAATATTAAAATATTCAAAAAAGTAAGAGCTAACTGATTTTGATTTTGAACCGACCCCCAAAAGTTAGACCAAAAATCTAGCGATTGGGAGGTCGGTTTTTTTCATGGCAAAATACAGTTTTGAATTTAAAATGGAGGTTGTACAGGCATATCTAAATGCTGAAGTTGGGTATAGATATTTAGCAAATAAATATAGTATACCTGCAAATTGGAATATTAAAGCAAGAAATGTATTACGGAACTACATATTACAGTTTCGATGAGCTTAAAGGAGCTATCGAAAGATATATAAAATATTACAACGAGAAAAGAATAAAAGAAAAACTTGGGTGGATGAGTCCGGTTGAGTATCGGCTCAACACCCTGGCTGCATAAAAATAGCGTAGCAGTCAGCAAAACTACTACGCCATAAAAAGTCTAACTTTTTGGGGTCACATCATTTTTTATCCGTGAACTTGCATTTTTTTGAATTTTGTGGGAGAAACTCCGAACTGCTTTTTGAAACATGTAAAAAACCAGCCGGTGTTGTTAAAGCCGGACTCAAAGCAGATGTCGGTTACGGACAGATTTGAGTTCATTATCAGGTTTGCCGCATGGTTAAGGCGCAGGTTGTTTATAAATTCCGTGGTTGTCTGACCGCAGTATTTTTTCATGCTTCTTGAAAGGTGCTCCTGGGTTTTGCCGCTGAGGCGCACCATTGCGTCGAGCCCTTCCGAAAAATACTTGTATTCCTGCATTCTTTTCATGAGGTCGGAAAGCCATTTCGGAATTTCTGCCGATTCTTTGGTGCGGCGTGCAAAGTAGTCGGTGCAGAGCGTGGCGATGAGTGATTTGCAGTACAAATTTTTCTTTCGGCTGTTGTTATATGGAAGAGAGTTGATTTTCCGCATAAGCTTTTGCACTCTCTGGCAGTCGCTCTCCGAAAGAAACGCTTTCGGCGGCTGGTCGGCGGAGAGTATGCTCCGTGACGGAAACTCCTTGCCCAAGTACAGAAAAAGGCTGTCGGCTATTTCGCTTGAAAACGAAAGGTTTATAAAGCTGTAAGACGACTGCTCATGACTGTAGGAATGTACATCAGACGGGCGGATGAAAACGAGAGTACCGCGCCTTAAAAATTCTACCGAACCGTTGACGGAATGCTTTGTCCGGTCGGTCAGAGTAAGAAAAATTTCATAATACTCGTGCGTGTGAAGCACCTCTTTTTCCGTGTCGCTTGCTATAAAACGGCAGCGGAAGCCCTCCGGCCAGTCAAGATGATATTCGCTTTTAAGCAGTTTACAGTTTTTCATAATTGTACCTCTTTGCCAACAATATCAATATACTGAATTTTTATATCAATATACAAGTTGCACGGCATTGAAAAATAAGTTATGATAATAATACGGTTAAATTAAATATAGCACACATAAATTCTTTTGTCAATACAAATTTCAAAATCATTTTAACAAATAATGAGGATTAAAGATGCAAAAAGACATTTTACTGATATTTAAAACACATCTTGATATAGGTTTCACCGATTTTTCAAAAAATGTGGTAGAAAGATATATAAACGAGTTTATTCCCGGGGCAATAAAACTCGGGTATGAGCTGAAAGACAGCGATACTCCGTTTGTGTGGACGGTCGGCTCGTGGCTTATATGGGAGGCGCTTAAATCCGACGACGGCACGCTTGAAAAAGCAATCCGTGACGGCGTGATTGCATGGCATGCGCTCCCGTTCACAACCCATACCGAGCTTATGAACGAAAAACTGTTTTCGTACGGGCTTTCGATTTCAAAAGAGCTTGACAGGCGGTTTTCAAAAGCAACCGTTGCCGCCAAAATGACCGATGTGCCGGGGCACACGATAGGAATGGTGCCGATTCTTCAAAAAAACGGTGTGGAATTTCTGCATATAGGCGTGAACGGCGCTACGCCTATACCGCCCGTTCCGCCGCTTTTTAAGTGGAGGTGCGGCAATTCGGAAATAATCGTTATGTATGACGGCGGCTACGGAACCGAAACGGAGCTTGACGATTTTATACTTTGCTTTGGGCATACGGGCGACAACTGCGGACCGCAGTCTGCCGACGATATAAGAAAAATTTATGCGGAGCTTCGTGAAAATCACCCGGGTTCAAGGATAATTCCTTCAACGCTTGATGATGTTGCAAAAAGGCTGAGAAATTCTGAAAATTTGCCCGTTGTAGATAAGGAAATCGGCGATACATGGATTCACGGTGCGGGAACGGACCCGAAAAAGGTCGGGCGGTACCGCGAGCTTATGCGGAAAATAAAAGGCGGCGTTAATTCGGATCCCGATATTTCGGACAGCCTTCTGCTTGTGCCGGAGCACACATGGGGGCTGTGCGTTAAGAGATATTATCCGGACATAGACTGCTGGACGCTTAAAAGCTTTTCAAAAACCGAGGACGACCCCGACAGAATAATAATGGAAAAATCGTGGGAGGAACAGCGTGAATATTTAGTAAGCGCCGAAAAAATTATGGGTGTCTCTTCAACCGATTACAGCGTTTGCGAACCCGACCTTGAAGGCTTTGAAAAAATCAGCGATGACCCCGGGCTGTTCGTGGAATTTGAGCTTTTTACAAGAAAAGATTATGAGCGGTACAGGGAGAAATATATCCGTCCGCCGATGTGCTCATGGAAGGAATGGGACTTTATAAAGATAAATCTTCCGGAGTATCCGAAGGAGGAACTTCGGACATGGACGACAACCGCATGGCAAAAGGGGAATAAAAAGATTTATCTTCTGGAGTTCCCTGATTATACGAAAAAAATATTCGGGCTTCCGAAGGTGTGGGTTGAGCGTGAGGGAGAGAATCTTGAGGTTTATTGGATCGGTAAAAAGGCAAATCGGCTGCCTCATGCGTTATGGCTCAAATTTACGGGGCTTTCCGAGAAGTGGCAGATAAACAAAATGGGGCAGTGGATCGACCCCGAAAATATAACGGGCAGTCCGCTTATAACGGCGTTTGACCGCGGCGTAAGGAATGATGAATTTGAAATAGAGTCGCTTGACGCCTGCCTTGCGGCACCTTTCGGAAAGAGGCTTCTTGATTATGACCTTATGCCTTCCGGGCAGGATTTATACTTCAATCTCTACAACAATATCTGGAACACGAATTTTCCGATGTGGTATTCGGATGATACAAGATTCAGATTTGTTATAAAAAAAATATAATTTTTTAAGGAGGAACAGACAAATGTTAAAGAAATTATCACTTATTTTTACCGTGCTTACAATTGTAAGCATGCTGTTTGTGCCGGCAATATATGCCGACGGCAGTATTGCGGGCATCGTTTACGGAAACGGCAGCGTTTCGGTGACGGAGGGCGAGGGAGGCGTAACCTTCACTTTTACGCCCGGAGCTGCAAACGAACTCAAAAGCTTTACCGTTGACGGTTCGGCGGTTACTGTTACAGACAATCAGGCAACCGTACCTTCCGCAACCGCATACGAAGCGGTGTTTGAAGGCAAAGCAGTGGAAGTAACGAGAGAAATAAAGCATCTCATGGAGAACGGTGCGGTGGCTGAAAACGGGCTTTCCGCAACCGATTCGGTTAATAAACTTACTGTAAAATGGACTTCAAATACCGACAAAACCCAGCCCGTTGCAACGCCTGTTGCGGGGCAGTACGGATACCTGCTTTCAAGAAATGACTGCGCAGGCATATCGAAAGAAAAATGGGAGATTAACCGAAGCGTTTCTGACGGCGGTCTGGTAAATGTCGCATCGGGAAGAAGATATACAGCCGGGCTTTACTTCATGAACACCCATAAAGCATGGGGCAACAATGTTTGGGGCAACTACCATATCTATACCGGATATTTGAACGGCGGAAGCGAAAAGGTATTTGTCAACAATTGCGAAAGCTCATGGCGGATTATGTCCGAAACCTTGACAAACAAAGGGATAGATAAGGATGCGGTTACAAAAATTCCGCTTACGCCGTTTGCAGTCAGCTCCATTAATCAAGAGGGCGGGGCGGAAATAACCGACAAGTCCGCTTACTCAACGCTTGACCAGATTACGGTTGACACTTCCCGCTGCGGAGGCTATTCGGGAGGTGGCGGAGGATTGATTTATGTTCACGGTGTTGGGTTTAAAGAAACGGTTTCCTATCACACAGTAACCGCTAATATCGGCGAAGGCGAGATGACATTTTCGAGCGAAAGCCTTAACTTCGGAAAAGACAATGACAGCGTAAAGGTTAAAAATGGCGTTGCTTTGGCTGTTGAAGATAAACGCCCGGCAACATTCACCGTTACCGCACCGAGCGGAAAGACCGTAAAAGAAGTTAAGTTCGGCGAGGATGTTCTTGAGGCAGCGGAGGGTGTATATACAATTCCTTGTGTTTCTGAAAACGGCGCAATCACTGTTACATATGAGGACAACGCTCCCGTGATTCCGTCGGAATACGATAAAAAGTTTGACTTTTCATCATATGATTCGGCATCCGAAACGCAGGTCAGAAGCCTTACTCCTTACTCAAACGGTACCGTCACATTCGAGTTTTATGATAACGGCGTAACCGGCGGACTTGTTGCTTTTAAGGACGGCTCGAATATTTTAAGTGAATATTTAAAGCTTTATTCGGACGGCAAATATACCTTTGTCGCAGATAGAGGAACTGCAAAGTTTAACGGAACAGAGGTTAAGCTTGACAGAACCGCCGGTGCGCATAAGATGGTTATAAAGACCTTCGGAGATTCCTATGATGTTTATTTTGACAATAATCTTGTTCACAGCATTACACTTGCTGAAAACAGTATAGGCGTAAGAGATATTTATGTTCAGAATAAAGATAATAAATATACTGCCGGCACATCGCACGAGCTTTATTACAAGACATTGACATCTGCTGAGAATAAGCCCTCGGTTTCGTCAACAAGCGTAATCGCAAATTCAACCTATAATGGTCAGCCGTCGGCTGTAATCTATGCAAAGGTTGAAGGCGATGCAAGCAAAACAGGCATTATTCTTAAGGATTCGGAAGGGAATGCACTTACGCTCAATGCGTATAATTCCGACGGTGAATCGCTTGTTACTACCGGCGCTTTCGGAATAAGAGTTTTCGGTGCGGCAATGGTTAGAGGCAATGAATATAAATATGTTCCGTTTGCAGAATATGCAGGCGGCAGCGTAAACGCCGATGAGCAGGCATTTACTTTGGAATAAAGCTTTTAAGTGAAAAAGACATAGGGGGGGAGAGGCGTTCTCCCCCTTAAGAAATAAAGGAGAATGACATGAAAAAGACATTATCAATGTTTTTGGTTTTGGTTATGATAGTGTCCTGCTTGGCGGTTTTCCCGGCAATGGCGGAAGGCGAGATAACCGGGACTGTATGGGGCAACGGCTCTGTTTCTGTTGAAACGGGCGAGAGCGGCGTAACCTTCACATTAACGCCCGGCGCAGCAAACGAACTCAAAAGCTTTACCGTTGACGGTTCGGCGGTTGAGGTTACGGACAACAAGGCAACCGTGCCTTCCGCAGCCGCCTACGAAGCGGTGTTTGAAGGCAAAGCGCAAAGCATTACCCGCGAAACACCGAAAGTTGTAATGGAAAACGGCGTGACGGCAGAAAACGGGCTTTCCGCAACGGATTCCGTAAACAAGCTTAAAGCCGAGAGAACTTCGGGCACTTCCGACACTCCCGTTGCGGGGAAATTCGGGTATGAACTTTCAAGGGCAAACGGCGTAAGCCGCGACAGAATTATTATTTCAAGGCAGCCTTCCGACGGCGGCCTTGTAAATGCCGGATTGGGCAGAACATATACTGCGAACATTTATTTTAAGAACACTCACAGCACATGGAATATACCCGTTTGGGGCACATTTGCGGTTTATACCGGTTACTTAAACGGCGGTAACGATAAGGCGTTTGTAAACGGCTGCACCGATTCGTGGCAGATTACCGAGCAAAGCCTGGCAAATAAAAATGCGGAAAAGTCCGCCGTGAGCATGTATTCGCTCGAACCGTTTACCGTGGAAAATATGACGGATGCGGATAAAAATGAAATTACCGATAAGAAAAGCTACAGCGCAATTTATCAGATTCTTGTAACTACCGCGCGCTGCGGCGGATATGACGGCGGCGGAGATGTGGGGCATGTGTATATTCACGGGCTTAATTTTTACGAAACAACCTCTTATCATGCAATAAAATCGGAAATCGGCGAAGGAACAATGATCGTTTCGAGCGAAAGTCTTAACTTTGGAAAAGATAACGATAATGCTAAGGTAAAAAGCGGCACAGCATTTGCGGTTGAGGATAAAAGGGACGCAAAAGTAACCGTAAAAGCACCCGAAAATTCGCTTATCGAAAAGCTCACATACACAAAGAGCGGCGAAGAACCTACCGAAATTGCCGATGCTTCCGGCAAGTCGATTTATGAACTTAACCTTGATACGGTTGAAAAGGACGGCACAATTTCGGCAACCTATGCGCAGGGAGATTTCTATAATCTTTTAATAAGCATTTCCGGCGGAAGCGCATCCGTTACATACGGCGGCGAAACCTACACCGAAAGCAAGACCGTAAAAACCGTAGGCGCAGCGGATAAGGCGACAATCACGGCTGCAAAAGGTTTTGAAATCGAGTCTGTTACATATGACGGCGCATTGGCAGAACTTAAAAGCAAAAAGACCGTTTCGGTAAATATTGAAAATAAAGAGGCAACTCTTGCGGTTGTAATCAAACCCTCGGAGGAGGGCGGCGTAACGCTTTATGTTTCGCCCGAAGGCTCCGAAAATCCCGACGGAACAATAGATAACCCCTTTAAGACCCCCGAGGAGGCTTTAAATGAGGTTAAGAGGCTTAAGGATAACGACCTTCTCGATGATGGCACAATCATGATTTATTTGAGGGGCGGCACATATGAAAGGTCGGCTCCGCTGACGCTTAATGCTTCAAATTCGGGGACGGAAACCTCTCCTGTAGTGATTGCTTCATACCCCGGCGAGCGTGCAAGGTTCAGCGGCGGCTTAAAGCTTGACCCGGGCATGGTTCGGAAGGTCACCGATGAAAACATATTAAACAGAATCATCGATCCTTACGCAAAAACCAAGCTCATGCAGGTTGACCTCGGCGCTGCAGGAGCAAAAAATCTTTACGATATTCCCGACAGCGGATATTCGCACCCGTGGGTAACCGAATTTTTCATGAACGGCAGCGCAATGACAATCGCGCGCTGGCCAAACGATGAAAAAACCGACGCATTCGTGAAGGTCGCATCGGTTGAAGGAAGCGACAATACCAAACCGATAACCATAGGCTATGACGACCCGATAAACCGTGCGCAGCGATGGGGTGCGGACGCTGTTAAAAGTATGTATATAAAGGGCGGCCTTGCAACAGAATACACGATTGCGTTCAGCCGTGTAAGCGCCCTTAACGCAGCGGAAAACAAGGTTACAACCAAGAAATCGATAGAGGTTCCCGGTACAAAATGGGGCAAGTTTTATTTCATGAATATTCTTGACGAAATTGATGTTCCGGGAGAGTATTTTATCGACAACGCAAATAAAATGCTGTATTTCTACCCGATTTCGGATGATATTGAAAAATCCGAGCTTGTGGTTTCGCAGCTTGAAACCACAGTAATCAAGGGAGAAGGCGCAGCATGGGTTACGCTTAAGGATATTGATTTTGCATACAGCAAGATGACGCCTGTAAACGTGGAAGGAAACCACATAACCATTGACGGCTGCACGATTTCAAATATCGGCGAAAACGCCGTAACCGCCTGCGGTACGGATATAACGGTTAAAAACTGCAATATATTTGACATCGCCGGAAACGGAATTGATCTTGAATGCCCCGAGGAAAACCGTGAAAAGCTTATCCCTGACGGCAACAAGATAATCAATAACAGAATACACAACACATCGAGAATTTCGCAGTCGGTAAGTTATCCTGTAACAATCGGCTATGCAAACGGGCTTGAAATCGCAAATAATGAAATATACGATTGCTCCGGCATGGCGATAAGGCTTTGGAGGGCGAATGACGTTACAATCCGCGACAACGAAATCTACAATGCGCTTCGCTATACCTCCGATAACGGCGCAATCTACTGGGGAAGGGATATAACCACCCTCGGCAACTGCGTGCTTCATAATTACATTCACGATGTCGGTAATGAGTACGGCGGCTACGGCACGCAGGGCGTATTTACTGATGACTGCGGCTCGGGACCGTATATGGCGGACAATATCCTTTATAAGGCCGGCACTTATGCTTATAAAACCAACTGCGGCAACTATTCAAGACTTGAAAATAACCTTATTATAGATACCCCAAACGCAGGATATTTTCAGGTGGTTCCGCAGAGCAGATATTGGCTCAAGGTTGTCGGAAAATGGCCCAATAAAGACGGCTCCCCCGACCCGTGGGGACAGTGGACATACAATAAGGGCGAGCAATATATGAAAAACGAGCTTTGGAAGGAGCATTATAGGGGCACGCAGTGGGAAAATATTTTCTCGGACTTCTCGCTTGACCTTTATAATCAGATAAAAGACCTTTCAAACAAAGAAGGTACGGAGGATGCGAACAAGCTTTTGGAATTTGCGGCGGAGCATGCGCCGAAGAATGTGAATTATTTCGGCGAAAACGCACTTTTCGGAACTCCTGTCGGCTATGAAGCCGCAATTAAGGGAACAAACTACTCCACAGCAATAAATGACCGAAGCAAAGCATATTTCAAAGATTACGGCAAGGACTTTTCGCTCACCGAAGAAGGTCTGGAAGCGATCAGAAAGACCGTGCCGGGTTTTGAAAATATCAGCATGGAAGGAATCGGTCTTACATCGGCAGTCGGCGGAAACCGGCCGAATGCATCCGCGCTTGTGCTTACCAAAAATGCAGACGGAATTAAGCTCGGCTACAGATTTGAGGACGCAGATTCCGACAGTGAGGGCTTCACGAAGGTAAACTGGTATGTGTCCGACAGCAAAAACGGCACATACACCCTCATCCGCGACAGGCACGACAGAGTTTTGCCGCTCGATGGCAGCCTTAAGGGTAAATTCGTTTATGCAGAACTTACGGTTTACGATGCGCAGTGCCTTCACGGCGAAACGGTTAAGTCGGACGCTGTAAACACCGACAAAACCGAGGATTTGTCGGGTGCGCTTAAAGAGCAGCTTGACGAAGCAAATCAGCTTTTGGAAAATGTTGAAAAAGGCGACAGCTTCGGTCAGATTAAAGAAGATGACTACAACAAGCTTAAATCCGCCGTTGACAATGCAAAAACGTCAGATATGGAAACAGTAATTTCCGTAAAAGAAGCGATTGGCAATTTCAAATCTGCTGTAAATCAGAAAGACGGCGAGGTTTCGGGAACGCTGCCGATATTCTCCTTCATGACCGGCAAAGCCTTTGAAATAAGCGGTGATTCTGTGCTTAAGCTTGAAGCAGGTAAGGCGCTTCCGCAGGTGACGGCGAGCGGCTATGTGACAATCGACGGCACAAAACAGCCGGCAACGCTTACAATCCACAAGGGAACGGTGATTGAGGGCAGCGGCTTTGTAACCGTCAACCTCTTTGGTGAAAAGGCTTCCCCGAGTGTTTCGGTTGAAGGCGAAAAGATTACGGCGCTTAAGCTGACAGATGAAAAAATCAACGCAAGCTCGGACGTCGAACTGACAGTCGGCGGCACATTCAGAAAGACGGTCGGGTATGTGAACGGCACAGCGGTATCTCTTATCTCCGGTTCAAACGGATATACAAGGGAAAAATTCGGAAGCGACGGAGTCAAGATTAAAACAACAAAGCTCGGCGAAATTGTGTTCTATACCAAATCGGCAATTCAGAACGATGACCCGACCCCCGTAACCCCCGGAGGCGCAGGCGGCGGTGGAACAACCATAAAACCTTCCGGAAATAAGGGAACAAACGCTTTCTATTCCGGCGAAACAACCAACCCGAGTATCTCCAATCCGTTTACTGATATGGTTAATCATTGGGCGGCAGCTGATGTTCTCGCTATGAACAAGGCAGGCATAGTTTCGGGCGTTTCGGACACACTCTTTGACCCTGACCGCAACATCACAAGAGCGGAATTTGCCGCAATTATCGCAAGAGCACTCAAGCTTAGCGACAAAAAGGCAGACTACAAAGATGTAAGCGATGAGTGGTTTGCACCGTATGTGGGCGCTTGTGCAGACGCAGGAATTATCACAGGCTATGACGGCTATTTCAGACCGAACGATAATATTACAAGACAGGAAATGGCAGTAATAATCGTGAATGCATACTCTTACCTCGGTAAGGCAGACGCAAACGGCGGAATAGATAATTTCAGCGACAAGGCAGCAATCGCAGATTGGGCAAAGGCGGCTGTAGATACAGCGTCGTCTGTAGGCCTCATCTCCGGCATGGGCGACGGAACCTTCTCACCTGAAGCCAACGCAACCCGTGCGCAGGCGGTAAGTATCGTTAAAAGACTACTTGAATAATAGCTATCTCTCTCCTTATTTAAACCTCCTTCGGCGGAAACCGCCGGGGGAGGTTTTTGTAATAGTGCAGAGGTATATCGATAAATATATTACCGGTATGTAAAATAAACACCTGCAAAATATCTGAAACTATTGTAAAACAATATATGTACAGGTACAACGCATCAAGATTGTTTACAACTGCATAGGTGATTTTCAAACATCACCTACAGAACATGAAAAATCGGCATAGCCGAGTTTCGACTATGCCGATAATTTCCGGGATTAAAAATCCTATCGTAAGACGCACCCTCTTACGATAGGATTTTTGTTTTGGCGTTCCCGAGGTGATTCGAACACCCGACCTACCGCTTAGGAGGCGGTCGCTCTATCCTGCTGAGCTACGGAAACATATTTATTAGATTTTAAGTGCTTTTTTTGAAACTTGAAGGCGAAGCTATTCGTATTATGAGGGATACACTTGCTTCGGGAAGTGATTATCCAAAATCCCGAAGCAAATTCCTCAACTATAATATTTTACACGAAAACTTTCGTTTTGTCAATACATATTGATATAAATTTTTCAATATTAATGAGGCACAATGTCAAACACGCTGTTAAGCACGTATTTCGGACGATACGGAAAATCATCTATTCTTTCTTTTGATGTTACTCCGCTTAAAACAAGAACCGTATCCATGTTTGTTTCTATTCCGGCGATGATGTCCGTATCCATTCTGTCGCCTATAAGCGCAATATCGGAGCTGTGACAGTCAATCCTTTTCAGTGCATGGCGCAGCATAAGGGGGTTAGGTTTACCTACAAAATAAGCTTTTTTCCCGGTTGCGATTTCGATAGGAGCAATGAGCGAGCCTGTTGCCGGCATAATCCCGTGTTCGGTAGGACCGGTTGTGTCGGGATTTGTGCCTATGAGCTTTGCGCCTTTGTTTACAAGTGATATTGCCTTTTCTATTTTTTCAAAATTATATGTTCTTGTTTCGCTTACAACGACATAATCGGGGTTCACATCATTCGTGCAGATTCCGCAGTCGTAAAGAGCGTTGATTATTCCGGGTTCACCTATTACATAAGCGGAGCAACCGGGTGCCTGATTGCTCAAAAACGCCGCCGTTGCCTCGGCACTTGTGTAAAAATGCTTTTCCGGAACATCCAGTCCCATTCTCAAAAGCTTGTGATGCAGCTCAATGGGAGTTCTTTCGGGGCTATTTGTCAAGAATATAAATTCCTTGCCGTTATCCATTACCCAGTTAACAAAATCACGAACACCGTTCAAGATGATATTACCGTGGTAGATAACGCCGTCCATATCGCATATAAAGCCCTTTTTGTTTCGTAAATTTTCCATTTGTGATCACCCTTATTCGTAAAGCTTATACTTTGATGTGAGTGCGAGAACTCTCTTTGAGGCTTCTTCCTTGTTGTTTTCAAAATCAGACAGTGTCATATCTATTATTTCCGCAATTTCAAGCATATCCGCTTCTTTAAATCCGCGTGTTGTAACGGCAGGAGTGCCTATTCTTATTCCGCTTGTAACGAACGGCTTTTCGGGATCGTTGGGGATAGCGTTTTTGTTGACTGTAATGCCGATTTCGTCAAGCATATGCTCTGCCGCTTTTCCGGTAACACATTTGGGACGAAGGTCAACCAGCATAAGGTGATTATCCGTTCCTCCGGATACAAGATTAAAGCCTTTGCCAAGAAGTGCATCCGCCAAAACGGAAGCGTTTTTAACAATCTGCTTCTGATATTCCTTGAAGTCATCTTTCAGCGCTTCGCCCAAGCAAACAGCTTTGCCTGCAATAACATGCATAAGCGGGCCGCCCTGTATTCCGGGGAATATTGCCTTATCAATCTGCTTTGCGTATTCTTCTTTGCAAAGAATCATGCCACCTCTCGGACCGCGCAAAGTTTTATGAGTTGTTGTTGTAACAAAGTCTGCATACGGCACGGGATTGGGATGAGGCCCTGCCGCAACAAGACCTGCAATATGCGCCATATCTACCATAAGATATGCTCCGACGCTTTTTGCAATGTGAGAAAAGCGTTCAAAATCAATAATTCTCGGATATGCGCTTGCACCGGCAATAATCATTCTCGGCTTAACTTCTTTTGCGGTTTTTTCAAGTGCGTCATAGTCGATTCTGTGCGTTTCGTCATCGACGCCGTAAGGAACGATATTAAAATATGTTCCCGACATATTTACGGGACTTCCGTGAGTTAAGTGTCCGCCGTGGGCAAGATTCATGCCCATTACGGTTTCTCCCGGCTTAACCATTGCAAAATATACCGCCATATTTGCCTGTGCACCGGAATGAGGCTGAACATTTGCGTGATCAGCTCCGAAAAGCTGTTTTGCTCTTTCTCTTGCTAAGTTTTCAACAATGTCAACGCATTCGCATCCGCCGTAATATCTTTTTCCCGGATAGCCTTCCGCATATTTGTTAGTAAGAGGGGAGCCGACTGCCTCCATTACCGCCTCGCTTACAAAATTTTCGGAAGCTATAAGCTCGATTTTGTTTCTTTGTCTTGTAGCTTCGGCTTCTATCGCCTCTGCCACCTCGGGATCGTTTTTAAAGATTTCTTTTGTGCTGTACATTTTATTGCTCCTTTCGGGTTTTATATTTTCTGCCTCAACACGGTTTATCGGCACGCCTTGCTCGGAAAAAAGTGTTTCATACTCCGTCATGATGTTCGGAATGTCTTCGCTGTGCAAATCATATGTCAGATTATAAAGCTTAAAGCCGCAATCTTCAAAGGTTTTGAGAGAGTAGTCAAAAAGCTTGCGATTATCCGTTTTAAAGTATATTCTGCCCTTGTGTTTGAGGACTTTTTTATAAATATTTAAAAGTTTAGGATGAGTAAGTCTTCTCTTTGCGGCTTGGTTTTTGGGCCACGGGTCGGAAAAATTAAGGTAAATTCCGTCGACCTCCGAAGGCTCAAAGCTTTCATAAAGGGCATTTACATCGCCGTAGAAAAACTTAAGATTTGGAATTTGCTCCGATTTTGCCTTTTCCATCGCCAGAAGAACAACATCGGGGCATTTTTCAACCGCCAGATAATTGTTTTCGGGATTTTGTTTTGCAGTTTCGCAAATAAACCTGCCTTTTCCGCAACCTATTTCAAGGAAAAGCGGAGCCTTTCGTCCGAAAGCGCCGTCCCAATTTCCTTTGAAATCGGAAGGACTTTGTATCATAATATCGGCACACCGCTCAATTCTTTCGTCACGGTGCTTTTTCTTGCGCATTCTCATAGATGTAACCGCCTTTTAGATTTTGAATGAGCTCTTGAGAGAAACAACTCTGTTAAATGTGTTGTCTTCCTTCTTGTTCTTGCAGAAATAGCCTATTCTGACAAACTGGAATTTATCAAACTCGCACTGCACGCAGTAGGGTTCAACAAAGCCTTCAACGGTTTCAAGAGAATGTTTGTTTAAGATGATACCGTCTTTTTCGTAAGAGTTTTCCTCGTTTGCCTGGTCAGCCTCAAGGAATAGATGATCGTAAAGATTGAATTTAACGGGTATCCCGTGCGTTGCGGAAACCCACTGTATAACACCCTTAACCTTCATGTCCGCATTGGCTTCGCCCGATTTTGTATCCTCAATATATGTGCAGTAAACTTCTTCAATATCGCCGTTTTCGTTCTTCTTAAAGTCGTCGCAGTGAACGATGTACGAGCCCATAAGCCTTACATTATTGCCCTTGAACATCCTGAAATACTTCTTTGGCGGCTCCTCCATAAAGTCGGTTCTGTCAATATAAAGCTCCCTTGTAAACGGGACCTTTCTTGTGCCGAGAACTTCACATTCCTTGTTGTTTTCGATTTCAACATATTCGCATTTATCCTCGGGATAATTTGTAATTATAACCTTAATCGGGTTCATAACCGCCATTACCCTCGGATATTTAAGCTTGAGGTCTTCCCGGACACAAAATTCCAGAAACGCATAATCAACCTCGCTTTTGCTTTTGGAAACGCCGACCTTCTCCACAAAGGTTCTGATTGCCTCGGGCGTGTATCCTCTTGCACGAAGTCCGGAAACGGTGGGCATACGGGGGTCGTCCCACCCATCAACTATATGCTCGTCCACAAGCATTTTGAGCTTTCTTTTGCTTGTGACATTGTTCGTAAGCTCCAGCCTTGCAAATTCAATCTGCTTAGGGGGCTGCGGAAATTCACATTCCCTGAGAACCCAATCATAAAGCGGCCTGTGGTCTTCAAACTCAAGTGTGCAAAGGGAATGTGTTATCCCTTCTATCGCATCCTCGATTGGGTGGGCAAAATCATACATAGGATAAATGCACCACTTGTTTCCGGTTCTGTGATGCTCTGCGTGATAAATCCTGTAAATAACCGGGTCACGCATATTCATATTGGGCGACTGCATATCAATGTTTGCTCTGAGCACCTTTTCTCCGTCCGAAAATTCACCTGCACGCATTTTTGAGAACAGCTCCAGATTTTCTTCAACAGAACGGCTCGCATACGGGCTTTTTTTGCCGGGCTCGGTAAGGGAACCTTTATATTCCTTCCATTCCTCGGGAGAAAGGTCACAAACATAGGCTTTGCCTTTTTTAATAAGCAATACGGCACATTCGTACATTTTTTCAAAATAATCGGAGGCAAATCTTGCTTCGCCCTCCCAATCAAAGCCGAGCCAGCGAACATCCTCCTCTATTGACTCGACATATTCAGTATCTTCCTTTACGGGGTTAGTGTCGTCAAATCTGAGATTACATTTTCCGCCGTATTTTTCCGCGGTCATAAAGTCAATGCAAATTGCCTTTGCGTGCCCTATATGAAGATAACCGTTAGGCTCAGGCGGAAACCTCGTGTAAACCTTGCCGCCGTATGTTCCTTTTTCGTTATCATCCTCTATAATGCTGTGAATAAAGTTTGAAGCTGTGGTCAATTCACTCATAATTTCACCTATAATTCCTCTTTAAATATTTTGATTTTGTTTTCCCTTAGCTTTTTGAGCATATCAAGGGGACAATTAAGCTTTTCCTCAGTCATTATACCGGAAATCCATTTTCTGTTTGTTCCGTGAAAATCGGAACCGGAGGTTTTCAGAAGCCCGTAGTAATCCGCCATAATGTCGGCTGCTTTGTTTTCATCGTCCGGTCTTGACGAGTTGAGAACCTCAAAACCGTCAACATGCTTGGGAACAAGCCTTATCATGTCTATATAATCCGAAAACCTGAACGGATGAGCGTGAATGATAAAACCGCCGTTTTCGTGAATGAAATCGCAATACTCGGAAAGCTCCATTTCCATAATTTCCGGATGTGCAAGAAGCCAACTCTTATCAAGTCCATAGGTTAAAAAATCATTGCCGCCGCAGGATTTTCCGCCCTTTCCGGTGTACCAGTAGCTGTATTCCCATCCGAAAAATATATCGAGCCCGAAATCCTTTTCCAATTCTTTTGCCCTTTCGTACGGCTTGCAGTAGCATTCAATCTTTTCTTCCCACGGTAAGCTTTTGTCAACCGTCGTATTACCGTTAATAAAGTGGTCTGTAATAAATACACCGTCATACCCATGCTTTTGATAGAACTCAAGAACCTCCTCAACGGACATGGTTGCACATTTGCTTCCCATACTTGTATGACAGTGAGTTTCGTATTTGAACATTTTAATGCCTCTTTCCATGAGGTAAACGCCTCTTACCTATTATTATATAAATTTTATCATAATTATTCGATTGTGTCAACTTGTATTTTGCAAGGTTTTGTAGTATAATAAGCATGGGAGGTTGTTCAAAATGTATGATGAACTTACAAAAAAGGACATTGAAAAAATGAAAGAGGAGATAGAATACCGAAAAGTTACGCTTCGTCCGAAGTTTTTGGAGGATGTAAAAGTGGCGAGAGCCTTCGGGGATTTGAGCGAAAACTATGAGTACAAAGAGGCTAAGCGTGTTAAAAATCGTAACGAAAGCCGAATAAGATACCTTACGAATATGATTAAAACCGCAAAAATAATCGAGGATGATTCCGATGATGATACAGTCGGACTTTATGATATTGTGGAATGTTTTGATTGCGAGCTTGAGGAGGAATTGACATTTCGTGTGGTCACTACCGTCAGAAATCAGGCGAATCAGGGGATGGTAAGCAAGGAATCGCCGATCGGCAAAAAGCTGCTCGGAAGAAAGGCGGGCGAACGGGTGGAGATTGAGTCCCCGGACGGCTCTTATTGGCTTGAAATCAGAAAGATTACCAAAGCGGAGGATGACGGTTCATCACCTATTTCGTCATATTAAAATAAATGCTGCATATATTTCATATCGGAGGTGTATGATTTGAGATATTATGCAGCAGCAAACACTTGTATGGGATATGTAAGCTTTTTGGACGAATATGCCGCACAGTGCGATAAAAGAATTGCGGTTAAAAACGCTTCAAATGCGTGCTTTGAGCTTTTGAAAAAGGAGCTCGGGCGGTGCGATACAATCCTCAGAGCGGGAAGCGCAGAGGATATTTGCGGCTTGTATTGCGCCGAAAAATCGCTTATTATAGCAGATGAAGCCATGCTTCAAAGCCCAAGCGAAACATTTGCATTTTCAGCGGAGGAAAAAGATTTGTCGGAGCTTTCACGGCTTTACGATTTGATGTACTCTTATCTTTCCGACGCAAAGGTTATCCATGATGAGTGGGAAAAAATTTATATTTCCGAAACAGACTTTGGCTCTGCCGACAGAATAACAAACAGATGCATTGAAAGAATTCCGAAAAAAATAAGTTCCGAGCAGGGCAAAAATGTGAACAGATTTTTCGGAACAATGCTCAAAAACGGTTCTGTAAATTACATAAATGAGCTTACCGAGGGATTTTCAAAAAGGATATTTATAAAGGGAAGACCGGGGAGCGGAAAATCAACTCTTATGCGAAAGCTTGCACAAGATGCAAGAGAGCGGGGCTTTGATACGGAGAGCTATTTTTGCAGCTTTGACCCCAAAAGCTTTGATATGGTAATCATTCGTGAGTTGGGATTTTGCATATTTGATGCAACTGCTCCTCATGAGCTTTTTCCAAAGTTTAAAAGCGATGAAATTCTTGATTTGTACGCTCTTTGCATAAATCACGAAACGGATATAAAGTATAAAGATGAGCTTTCGGATATAACAAAAAGGTATTCCGAAAAAATGAGCGATGCAAGAGATATTCTTGCGCAAATTGAGGAGATTCATTTTCAAAACAACAAAAAAACCGTTCCTGACGGAGAAATTTTAAGAAGCATATTAAGCAAACTTAAGTGAGTCTTTACGGCTCGCTTTTTGCTTTGTAAAAATATATTGCAAAATAAGGGAATTTGGTGTATAATAATATACGGATAATGAAAATTGGAGGCTTTAACAAATGAAACTTCTTATGGTTACAATGGGGCTTGATATAGGCGGTGCCGAAACCCATATAGTTGAGCTTGCCCGTGAGCTGAAACGCAGGGGACACGATGTAATAGTTGCTTCAAACGGAGGCGGATATGTTCCCGAGCTTGAAAGCAACGGCATAAAGCATTACAAGGTTCCGCTTCATACAAAAAATCCGATTTGTGTAATTAAATCTCAAAATCTGCTTAAAAAAATTCTGATTGAAGAAAAGATTGAGCTGGTTCATGCCCACGCAAGAATCCCGGCGTTTATCGCGGGGAGGATTTGCAGAAAAATGAAAATCCCCTTTGTAACAACGGCGCATTGGGTATTTTCAACCGCCTTCGGCTTAAAGTACATTACCGATTGGGGACAAAAAACGGTTGCCGTAAGCGAAGATATAAAAAAGTATCTTATGGACAACTACAAAATTCCCGAAGCCGATATTACCGTTACGATAAACGGTATTGATACCGAAAAGTTTTCGGATTCCATTCCGTATGACGATATAAAGAAGGAGCTTTGTCTTAAGGACGATGCTTTCAGAATAGTTCATGTGAGCCGAATTGATGAATCGAGAGAGGCAGTGGCATTTATATTGGTAAAAATCATGCCTGAAATCAAAAGGATTATTCCGAATGCGGAGCTTGTCATAGTCGGTGCCGGGAATAAGTTTTCGGAGCTTAAAGAGAAGGCTTTGGGAAATCCCGATATTCACCTTGCCGGTGCGAGAACAGATATAAACAAATTTGTTTCCTCCGCCGACCTTTTTGTGGGAGTGAGCCGCGCCGCACTTGAAGCAATGGCGGCAGGAAAGGTTGCAATAATCGCAGGGAACGAAGGGGAGATAGGGTTATTTACTCCGGAGAAGCTTTCGGATGCGGTTTCGGGCAATTTCTGTTGCCGAGGTCATGCGGAGCCTACTTGCGAGAGCGTGCTTTCATCAATAAAAGAGTATGCCGCACTTTCCGAAGAAGAAAAACAAAATCTTGCGGATTTTTGCAGAAAAACGGTTTACGAAAGATACTCTGTCGGAAAAATGGCTGATGATACCGAAAAGGCATATCGTGCCGCCTTGGGGGAATAACTATGTATGATGTTGCTATATCCGGCTATTACGGTTTTAAAAACAGCGGCGACGAGGCTCTTCTGAAATCAATAATTGCAGATTTGAGAAGGCTTGTTCCGAACATAAAAATAGTCGTGTTTTCAAACGATCCGAGCTTCACGAAGAGGGCATATAATGTGGAGTCGGTTAACCGCATGAGCTTACGAGAGGTAATAAGGACGCTTAAGAATACAAAGCTTTTAATAAGCGGCGGGGGAAGTCTTATACAGGATGCAACCAGCACAAAATCGCTTATGTATTATCTCGGGATAATCCGCCTTGCAAAGCGTTGCGGAGCTAAGGTTATGATATATGCAAACGGCGTCGGTCCGGTAAGCGGAAGGCTTAACCGCTTGATGTCAAGGCGTACCCTTAATAAAACAGATTGCATTACACTAAGGGAAGACGATTCATTTAATGAGCTTAAAAGCATGGGCGTAAATATATCTTTGGCTGAGGTTACGGCGGATCCTGCTCTCGGTCTTTTGCCGGACGGGAGCGGGAAGGCGGAGGCAAAACGGCTGTTCGGAGAAAAAACACCTGTTGCGTTTTCTGTAAGAGAGTGGAAAACTCTCGGAGAGGGCGGCAAGGATGCAATAGAGAAGTGCATTATGAAGCTGAAGGATTGCGGATACGAGCCATTTATGCTTCCCATGCAGTATTCAAGGGATGAAAAAATATGCAGGGAGATTGCCGGAAAAACGGGCATATCCGTACTTTCGGACGGTTATGAGGTTGAAAAGCTGCTCGGGATACTTTCGTGTTGCCCCGTGGTTGTGGGAATGAGGCTTCATGCACTGATTTACGCAATTGCCGCAGAAAGCAGTGCGGTGGGGATTGTTTATGACCCCAAGGTAAGGGGCTTTATGAAATCTGCCGGACTTTCTGCCATGACCGATGTGGAAGACTTAACCTGCGACGGGCTTTTTGAGCAGATAATGTCATCAATAGAGGAAAAACCCGATATTGACCTTCCCGAAATGCGCCGCAGGGCATTCAAAAATGCACAAAAAGCAGTAGAATTTCTGAAATAGCAAATGAGAGCATACCTTGAAGGAGTTTTCCAAAAAGGTATGTTTTTTTGTGCCTTATAACGGAAAAGCTTTGAGCGTGAACACACATTCCTCCCCAACCCAGGGATGCGGATATGAGCGACAGCTTAAGCGAGCTGTTTTTGACCGTTGAAAAGATTTTGCAGGCATTTGTCATTTCGGAAAACATATATATGCTTTTTCCCAAAATCGTTTCGGAATTTACAAAGGACATGAGCATTCCGAAAAAAATTATATATCCGCAGACGAATGATATATCCGATACGCTTGAGCATACCGATTCCGTAAAAAGCTTCGGGGCACTGTACCTTTCATATTTGGGATTATACTCTTTTGAAGGCGAGTATGTTTTGCCAAAAGAAAGAATAATGCCGACAGCAATTGCCGACAAAACATGAACCGACAAAAGAAAAATGCCCTGTTTTGAGCTGTGGAGCATTCCTGCGCCTACACTTCCTGTTATAAAAATAGGGCCGGCATTGTTGCAAAACGCAGTCAGCCTTTTAAACTCGTCATCGCACATAAGCTCTTTTTCATAAAGACTTTTTGCGATTTTTGCGCCTGTGGGATAGCCTGAAAGAAAGCCCAGAACAACCGCAGACGCACAAGCGGACGGAAGCTTGAAAAGCTTGGCAAACGGCTTTCCGAAGCGTGTGAAAAAGCGTGTTGCGGCTCCGCTTGAAATCAGCATACGGTTTAGTACAAAAAGCGGAAAAAGTGAGGGTATCACAATTTTTAGGCACATTTGTACTGCTGAATACGCCCCTCCCATCGGCCCCTCGGGGCGCAGTATTACGGAAATCATTAAAATTGCGATTGACAGCATAAGCATAGATTATCACCAACTAATTATATTCATGTAAAAGCCCGTTATTGCATAATTTTATAAAGGTGATGTTTATGAACGTTTCGGACGAGATTAAATGCGCTTCCGTTCAGATTCTCGGCACTGCGCAGTTTACGGTTTCAAACTATAAGGGAATAATTGAATATACAGATACAATGATAAGAATAAATACGGAGGACTTTGTGGTAAGCATAGCAGGTAGCGATTTTGAAATAAGGTACATAAGCGATGAAGAGGTGTGCGCATCGGGTAAAATAGACAGCGTTGAATTTATCCATTGATTTTGGCGGTGATTGTTTGATTCTTAATCTTTATTACAGCATTTGCGGATTTGCCGAGCTGAGGACGGAAAGCGGTGTTCCCGAAAAATTCATAAATGCCTGCACAAAAGGCGGTATTTTTATTTGGGATGTTAAAAAGGAAGGGGACAACATACGGTTTTCCGCCTCCGCAAAATCCTTGGACAGTATTTTTGAAATAGCCGAGAAAAGCGGATGCGGCTTGGAAATAATATGCCGCCACGGGCTGAAATATTTTATGCTCGGTTTCAAAAAAAGATATGCTCTCATGATTGGATTTTTGATTTTTTCAGCATTTCTGCTTTTTGCAAGCTCGCTTGTATGGAAAATTGAAATTGACGGCTGCGAGCAGACAAAGCGTTCGGATATAATAAAGATATTAAACGAAAACGGCGTTAAAAAACTCGCTTTCAAAAGAAATATTGATACCAAAAGCATTTCGAGGAAAATTGTTTGCGGCATAAGGGGAGTTTCCTGGACGGGAACAGAGCTTAAGGGCGGTGTGCTGAAAATACAAATCAAGGAACGGAGGGAAATTCCGTACATTGTCGATGACGAAACGCCTTATGATATTGTTGCCGCAAAGGACGGCGTCATAACCGAAATGAGGATAAGAAACGGAGAAAAGCTAAAGGATGTCGGTTCAAAAGTTTACGCCGGGGAAATAATAGTATCGGCGCTTGTAGAAAAGGACGGTGAATATGAGCTGCCAAATCCCTATACGGTACATTCCTTCGGGGAGGTAATTGCCAAAACCTGGTACGAGTTCGACATAAATCAGCCGTTGTTTTCGGAAAAAATATCGTATTCGGGGGCAAAAATGATACGAAATCGCATAAAAATTTCAAAATTTCCGATAAATTTGTATTTTAGGGGTAGCATTTTGTATGCAGAATATGATAAAATAGTAAGGAGCAGAGGAAGGTTTTTGAAATTTGAAACCGAAACTCTATATGAAAAGCAAATATCAAGAACGGATTTGACGGTTCAGCAGGCTGTGGACGAGGCGGTTTACAAAGCTTCAAAGCTTTTGCCAAAGGAGGCTCTGTCGGCAGAGTGCGTCGGTTCGGACTACACGGTAGAAAACAACAGTCTTAATGTGCATATTGTGTTTGAGTGTACGGAAAATATTGCCATAGAGCAAAGATATACGGAACGGAGAGAAAATATTAATGACGATGACAATTCCGGAAATAGCTAATTTGGAGGCTGCCGCAAGCGTTTTCGGCAGCTTTGACGGAAATCTTAAAATCCTGGAAAAGGGCTACGGTGTTACGGTTTCAAACCGTGACGGCGAGATAAAAATATCGGGAGAAGAGGATGCCGTCAAAAAGTGTGCGGGGGTTCTTAAGGGGCTTTTTGAGCTTGCAGACAGCGGAGAAGTGATTGACGAGCAAAAGGTCAGATATTTTATGTCGATGGACGGTACGGTGGACGATGCCGTTTCCCTCGGTAACGATATTCTGTGCCTCACAGCGAGGGGAAAACCTCTTAAGCCTAAGACAATCGGTCAGAAAAAATATATTGAAAGCATTGAAAACAATACGGTCGTTTTGGGCGTAGGTCCTGCCGGAACGGGAAAAACATATCTTGCGGTTGCTATGGCGGTAAAGGCATTCAGGAGCCGTGAGGTAAGCCGAATAATACTGACGCGCCCTGCGGTTGAAGCGGGAGAAAAGCTTGGCTTTTTGCCGGGAGATTTGCAAAATAAGGTTGACCCGTATCTTCGCCCTCTTTATGATGCACTTTACGAAATGCTGGGAACGGAAAACTATCAGAAGTATGTGGAGCGGGGATCTATTGAGATTGCTCCCCTTGCATACATGAGGGGAAGAACTCTGGATGACAGCTTCATCATTCTGGATGAGGCGCAGAACACCACTCCCGAGCAGATGAAGATGTTTCTTACAAGAATAGGTTTCGGCTCAAAGGCGGTAATTACGGGAGATATTACGCAGATTGACCTTCCGGGCGGTGTGCGCTCGGGACTTAAAGAGGCGATGAGGGTTCTTGATAACATCGAGGGAATAGGAATCAACAAGTTTTCAGATCGTGATGTTGTGCGCCATCCGCTTGTCATGAAGATAATCAAGGCTTACGAAAAATACGAAAACGATAAGGAACGCAAAAGGAGGTAGAAAGCGATGCGAAAAAAGATTTTAAACCCGACATTGGGAATTATCTTGATTTTGCTTACGCTTTTTGTTACCGTAAAAAGCTATATACCTGATAATTTTGATGTAAAAATCGGCGATATTTGCCCCGAGGATATATTTGCAACCGGCGAAATAGTTGACGAGGTTTCCACCGAAAAGCTGCGTCAGCAGGCAAAGGAGCTTGTTCAGCCGAGCTATAAAATCGACAGCGCAAAAACCGCCCAAAGTCAAAGCAATGCCGAAAAAGTACTTTCGGACTTAAGAGATAACAAAGAAATCAGCATTGAAATAAGCCCTGAGGACAAGGTGGTTGTTTCGGCTTTGGATGACGAAAGCTTTGCAAAGCTGGTATCTTCGGTTAAAAAGGCGATAGAAATTATTATGAGCGAGGCTGTCACAGAGGAAAATATAGAAAAAAAGGCGGAAACCGCGGCATCCGAGCTTAAGAAGCTGGGCGTAGGGGAAGGCGTGTCCGATGTTGCTTCTGCCGTTGTTTCCGGCTGTATAACCGTAAATACAACCATTGACGAGGAAAGCTATGAGGCGGCAAAAAAGGATGCGGCATTAAAGGTTGAACCGGTTGTTTACAGAAAAGGCGCAAAGATAATAGGCAAGGGAGAGGTTATTGAAGAAAAACACTATAAAATGATGGCTCAGCTTGGCTTTATCAAGGAAAAAACTCCCATGAATATAATAAGTCATATTGGAAGAGCCGTTCTTTCTTTGCTTTTGCTTTCGCTTCTTTTTGTGTATATATTCAAAAAGAAAAAGAAGTTTTGGTACGGCGATTTCGGCGCATTTTGCTTTGTACTTATCGTTCAGATGCTGGTAATCCTGCTTTTTGTAACCGAAGGAGATTGGCCTGTCTACATTGCTCCGCTCATTATAGTGCCGATTTCTTTGACGCTTATGTTTGATTCCCGGACAGCGATTATTGCCAACATCGTAACTTGCTTTATTGCGGCGATTGTACTTGATACCGGTATTGATTTTATCATTTCTACGGTTGTTACCGGAACCGCCGTTTCGTTCATACTTTCAAAAACGGTCAGCAGAAGCAAGGTTGTCTATTCATCCTTGATTGCCGCGGCTTTAAGCGGTGTTACGGTAATTCTTTACAGCATAGGAACAAACGCATCCCTCAGACCTGCCGCGCAGAACAGCTTATTCTCGGTGGGCGGAATAATGATCGGTTGCGTAATTTCAATAGGTATAATTCCTGCGGTGGAAACAATATTCGGTATTCTTACGCAGTTTCGGCTTGCAGAATATGTAAATTTTGACAATGCGCTTTTAAAACGCATGATTATGGAGGCTCCGGGCACTTATCATCACAGTCTTATGGTTGGTAACCTTGCCGAAAATGCCGCAGATGCGATTGGGGTTAATCCCTTGCTTTGCCGTGCGGGAGCGTATTTTCACGATGTGGGAAAGCTTATGTCACCCCAAATGTTCAAGGAAAACCAATACAGTGAAAATCCACATGACTTTATGTCACCTACAGAAAGCGCAAACTGTATTTTGTCTCATCCTTTGGATGGCGTCAAGCTTGCAAGGGAGGCAAAGCTTCCTACAAGGCTTATTGATTTTATATATCAGCATCACGGCACAACTGCAACGGCATACTTTTATCACAAAGCAAAGGAATCGGACGAGAATGTCGATATAAACGATTTCAGATATAAATGCGTAAAGCCACAATCTAAGGAAGTTGCCATTGTTATGCTTGCGGACACCGTTGAGGCGGCAATGAGATCGGCTCCCGATTTCACTTCGGATGAAATGGAAAACTTTATTGCGGAGCTTATAAAGCGTAAGGCGGATGACGGTCAGTTTGACGAGTGCGATCTGTCATTTAAGGATTTGTGCACTGTAAGAAAATCCTTTGTAAGTACACTTAAGGGCTATTTTCATAAACGCATTGCATATCCCGGTCAGGGCGGAGGAAAGTATAAAAATGACGAAGCTTAAAATTGAGTTCAATGATGAACAAAAAGAAAGTCACGGCATAACCCTCCATTGGCTTGAAAGAGTTGTGTCAGGGTGCCTGACTTTTGAAAACATTGAATACGGCTGTGAGGTTGGAATCACATTCGTTGACGATTCTGCAATAAGAGCTATAAATAAAGAGCACAGAGGAATTGACAAAAAAACCGATGTTCTTTCCTTTCCGATGCTTGCCGATGTCAAAAATGCGGAGAAAACGGATGTTGACCCCGAAACCGGTCTTGTGTATCTGGGGGATATTGTAATATCGGTTGAAACCGCAAAGAAGCAGGCATTGGAATACGGTCACGGGATAGAGAGGGAAATTGCTTTTCTGACCGTCCATTCAATGATGCATCTTATGGGCTATGACCATATGGACGAGGAGGAACGCAAAATCATGCGTATTCATGAAGAGGGCGTTCTTGACGAGCTTAATATTAAACGAACGGAGATAAATTAAATGGATAATTTCAAATCGGGTTTTGTGACGGTTGTGGGCAGACCGAATGTGGGAAAGTCTACGCTCATTAACAGCATTGTGGGGCAAAAGGTTGCGATTGTATCGAACAAGCCTCAGACAACAAGAAACAAGATTACGGCAATTTTTGCGGACGATGAAAGCCAGATTGTATTTGTTGATACACCCGGGATTCATAATCCCAAAAACAAGCTCGGTGCGGTTATGGTGAAATCGGCATACTCCGCACTTTCGGATATGGATGCGGTTATATTTATGGTTGACGCATCTAAGGATATTACGGATGAGAACATTATTAAAAGGCTTAATTCCGTCAAGGCTCCGCTTATTTTGGCGATAAACAAAATTGATATAGTTCCTAAGGAAAAGCTTCTCGGCATAATCGCAAAGTACAGCGAAATGTGCAATTTTGATGAGGTTATTCCGATAAGCGCTCAGAAAAAGGACGGAGTTAAGCTCCTTTTGGACAGCATAAAGAAGTTTTTGCCTTACGGCCCGAAGTATTATCCCGACGATATAGTTACGGACCAGCCCGAAAGACAGATTGTATCGGAAATGATTCGTGAAAAGATTTTGAGATTTTTGCTTCAGGAGGTTCCACACGGAACGGCTGTTGAAATTACAACCATGAAAACGGAAGGCAATCTTTGCAGAATAAATGCTACGATTTATGTTGAAAAAGCCGGACACAAGATGATTATCATAGGAAAAGGCGGAGAAATGATTAAGAAAATAGGAACCTCCGCAAGAGTCGAAATTGAAAAATTTCTCGATAAAAAGGTACATCTTGAGCTATGGGTTAAGGTGAAGGACGATTGGCGAAACAACGATGTCCAGATCAAAAACTTTGGTTTTAAATCCGAATAAAAGCATATATTACCTTGTATTTTAAGCCCCGTACGACAAAAAATACAGTCGGAGGGGATTTATGTGACAATTAAGGATATGGCATGGAGCTATTTTAATAAAAGCGGCAGTGTTGAGGCTTATTTGCTTTACAAGCAGGTGATTTTGGGAAAAGAGGTTAACGGGCTTGTATGTGAACACACGGGGAGTGGTTATAAAGGAAACGAAGGTGGGAGATAATGATAAAATCCTCACCGTGTTTTCCGAGGATCTGGGAAAAATACGCATAAGCGCACGCGGTGCAAGAAGACAGGGGAACCGTCTTTCTGCCGTGCGCCTTTTGTGTTATGCTTCTTTTACTCTTTTTAAAAGCTCCAAGGGGTACAGTCTGAACGAATTTGAGCTGTTAAACAGCTTTCCTGCGGTATCGGGAAGCATCGAGTCGCTCTCCCTTGCGTCGTATTTTTCGGAAATAATGTGTGCGGTTACGCAGGAGAAGATTGCGGACAAGCGTCTTTTAAGCCTTTTCCTTAACTCTCTCTACATAATTTCCGAAAATATCATTCCTCTGCCTCAAATCAAAGCCGTGTTTGAACTGAAATGTGCTTGCCTTATGGGGTATGAGCCGCAGGTTTCCGAGTGCGTTATCTGCGGATGCGATGCGGAATCGTTTTCTTGCTCCGACGGGGGAACGGTATGCAAAAAATGTCGCCCGTCTCTTTCGGTAATTGATAAAAGCACAATTTCGGTGCTTGGATTTATTTGCCACAGTCCCGATAAAAAGGTGTTTTTGTTTAAGGTTTCCGACAAAATATTATGTGAAATTTCTTCGATTTGCGAGGAATATTTATTAAGTTGCGTGGAATTTATACCAAATTCATTAGAAATGTATAAAAAATTGGTTACCATTTGATTAATTTGATTGATTTTTAATATTTACAAGCTGTTAAAATTATGTTATAATAGTTAATTGGTTACAAGACTGTTTAATTTGATAATTTTTTAGGAGGATAAAATACAATGAGCAAAAAATATGTATATTTGTTCAGCGAAGGCGACGCTACCATGAGAAATCTTCTCGGTGGCAAGGGTGCTAATCTGGCAGAAATGACAAAGCTCGGCCTTCCCGTTCCCCAGGGTTTCACAATCACAACCGAGGCGTGCACAAAGTACTATGATGACGGTAAGAAAATCAATCCGGAGATTGAAGCCGAAATCATGGAGTACATCGAAAAGATGGAAGAAATCACCGGCAAAAAATTCGGAGATCTTGAAAATCCGCTCCTCGTTTCCGTACGAAGCGGTGCAAGAGCTTCAATGCCCGGTATGATGGACACAATCCTTAACCTTGGTCTTAATGAAGACGTTGTTGAAGTTATGGCTAAAAAGTCCAATAATGCAAGATGGGCTTACGACTGCTACAGAAGATTCATTCAGATGTATTCCGACGTAGTTATGGAAGTCGGCAAAAAGTATTTTGAAGTTCTTATCGACGAAATGAAGGAAGCTAAGGGTGTAACTCAGGATGTTGAGCTTACAGCCGAAGACCTTAAAGAGCTTGCCGGCAAGTTCAAGGCTGAATACAAAGAAAAGATTGGTGAAGACTTCCCGTCCGATCCTAAAGAACAGCTTATGGGCGCTATCAAGGCAGTATTCCGTTCATGGGACAACCCCAGAGCTAACGTTTATCGCCGTGATAACGATATTCCTTATTCTTGGGGTACAGCCGTTAACGTTCAGATGATGGCATTCGGTAACATGGGTGACGATTGCGGTACAGGTGTTGCTTTCACAAGAGATCCTGCTACAGGCGAAAAGAAGCTCATGGGCGAATTCCTTACAAACGCACAGGGCGAAGACGTTGTTGCCGGCGTTCGTACGCCTATGCCTATCGCTCAGATGGCTGAAAAGTTCCCCGCTGCTTATGAGCAGTTTGTAAATGTTTGCAAAATTCTTGAAGATCACTACAGAGATATGCAGGATATGGAGTTCACCGTTGAAAACGAAAAGCTCTATATGCTCCAGACAAGAAACGGTAAGAGAACAGCTCAGGCTGCCCTCAAGATTGCCTGCGACCTTGTTGATGAAGGCATGATCGACGAAAAGAAAGCAGTTCTTATGATTGATCCGAGAAACCTCGATACACTTCTTCATCCTCAGTTCGATGCAAAGGCACTCAAATCCGCACAGCCTATCGCAAAGGCTCTTGCCGCATCCCCCGGTGCTGCTTGCGGTCAGATTGTTTTCACAGCCGATGATGCAAAGGCTTGGAAGGCAGAAGGCAAGAAGGTAGTTCTTGTTCGTCTTGAAACCTCTCCCGAGGACATCGAAGGCATGAAGGCTGCTCAGGGTATCCTTACGGTTCGTGGCGGTATGACCTCCCACGCTGCCGTTGTTGCAAGAGGTATGGGTACATGCTGTGTATCCGGATGCTCTGCAATCAAGATGGACGAAGAAAACAGAAAATTTGAACTCAACGGTAAGGTTTACCACGAAGGTGATGAAATCTCCATTGACGGTTCAACCGGTAATATCTATGACGGAATTATCCCCACAGTTGATGCTTCTATCACAGGTGAGCTCGGAAGAATTATGGGTTGGGCTGACCAGTTCAGAACTCTTAAGGTAAGAACAAACGCTGATACTCCCAAGGATGCAAAGAAAGCAAAAGAACTCGGCGCTGAGGGTATCGGTCTTTGCCGTACAGAGCATATGTTCTTTGAGGGCGACAGAATTGACGCATTCAGAGAAATGATTTGCTCCGACACTCTTGAAGAAAGAGAAAAGGCTCTTGATAAGATTCTTCCCATTCAGCAGGGAGACTTTGAAGAACTCTATGAAGCACTTGAAGGAAATCCTGTTACAATCAGATTCCTCGATCCGCCGCTTCATGAATTCGTTCCCACTGAAGAAGAGGATATCAATCTTCTTGCTCAGTCTCAGGGCAAGAGCGTTGAGACAATCAAGGCTATTATTGATTCTCTCCATGAATTCAATCCTATGATGGGCCACAGAGGTTGCCGTCTTGCGGTAACATATCCTGAAATCGCAAAGATGCAGACAAAGGCTGTTATCAGAGCTGCAATCAATGTTAAGAAGAATCATCCCGATTGGAACGTAGCTCCCGAAATCATGATTCCTCTTATCGGAGATGTTAAAGAGCTTAAGTATGTTAAGAGCGTTGTTGTTGAAACGGCTGACGCTGAAATCGCAGCTGCAAACAGCGATATTAAGTATGAAGTCGGCACAATGATCGAAATTCCGAGAGCCGCTCTTACAGCTGATGACATCGCTAAGGAAGCTGAATTCTTCTGCTTCGGAACAAACGACCTCACTCAGATGACATACGGCTTCTCTCGTGACGATGCCGGCAAGTTCCTTGACGCTTACTATGATGCAAAGATTTTTGAAAACGATCCCTTTGCTAAGCTCGACCAGGTCGGCGTTGGTAAGCTTATGGAAATAGCTATTAAGCTCGGTAAGTCCGTTCGTCCCGAGCTCCATGTAGGTATCTGCGGTGAACATGGCGGAGATCCTACATCTGTTGAGTTCTGCCATAAGATTGGTCTTGACTATGTATCTTGCTCGCCTTTCAGAGTTCCGATTGCAAGACTTGCAGCAGCACAGGCAGCTATCGCAAATAGGTAGGAGTTCTCTTTCCTTTGAATTGCCGCTTAGTTTCGAGCAGGCAGCAGCCTATCGAAAGGCTAACGGACAGTATGTAAGGAAAAATCAGTGGAGAGATACCACTGTAAGGGTATTCATAGACCTTGATTAACAGTTAAATACGATAAGCGTATCATTAGAAATAGTGGTACGCTTATTTTTTGTCCCTTTTTGCAGATTTGTCCTTTCCCCTACTTTCCAATATAATGAAGCTAAAGAAGTGGAGGTGTGCTTATGAGAGAGAAATTTAATCATCTGTATTTGGATAGCCACGAAAGAAAACT
>CABUMF010000015.1 GCA_902492655.1 uncultured Eubacteriales bacterium
AGTAGTAGGTTTTCCAAAAGCAACATATATGTATTGGCAAAAACGATTTGACAGAGAAAATCCTGATAAACAGTTGGAGGATGAAATCACTAAAATCCATATAGAAAACAAGGATTACGGTTACAGACGGGTATATAGAGAATTACGAAACAGAAAGATTTTTGTGAATAAAAAGAAAGTTCAAAGAATCATGCAAAAATTATGTTTCCAGGTCACATCATTTACTCGAAAAAGTCGCAGATATAATTCGTACAAAGGCAATGTTGGTAAAATAGCACCAAACAGAATTAACAGGCGATTTAATACATCTGTACCGCATCAAAAGATAACTACTGACACGACCGAATTTAAGTATTATGAGATTGACAACAAAGGCAGAATGGTAATTAAGAAATTGTATTTAGACCCATTTCTTGATATGTTTAATGGTGAAGTGTTAAGCTATGGTATAAGCAAAACTCCATCAGCGGCAAGTGTTTTATCGGCACAGAAACAAGCAATAGAAATAACATC
Organism: uncultured Eubacteriales bacterium; assembly: GCA_902492655.1. Classification (GTDB taxonomy): domain Bacteria; phylum Bacillota; class Clostridia; order HGM11514; family HGM11514; genus CAKSKB01. The sequence goes on from CABUMF010000015.1 coordinate 514, forward strand.
TGATTGCCCATACAGAAGAACATTCCATTCAGACAGAGGTTGGGCATATCAAATGAATGCATATTCCCGTAATTTAAAGGAAAACAGAATTTTTCAAAGTATGTCTCGTAAAGGGAATTGCTATGATAACTCTGTTATGGAAAATTTCTTTGGAATATTAAAGCAGGAAATGTATTACGGAACTACATATTACAGCTTTGATGAGCTTAAAGAAGCTATTGAAAGATATATAAAATATTACAACGAGAAAAGGATAAAAGAGAAACTTGGGTGGATGAGTCCGGTTGAGTATCGGCTCAACGCCTTGGCTGCATAAAAATAGCGTAGCAGTCAGCAAAACTACTACGCTATAAAAAGTCTAACTTTTTGGGGTCACATCACTTCAGGGGGTTTTGCTTATTTTACATAGTCTTTAACTGCTTTTTCGATGCCCTCGGGTGTTGAAAGGTCACATTTTACATTATCAACCATTTCCCAGCGCTCGGTATGGGTGAGAGTTTCACCGTAACCGAGTTTTTTGAGCTCTCCCACGCTTTCCATTTCGAGCATAAGCGAATTCGTGAATGTTTCAAAGGACATTCCTCCGTCGGGATAGTTCCCGTTTTCGTTTACATCGAAACGCTTAATCAGCATATTGCCGTCCAAAACATAAGCCGCAAAGCCATGCTCGCTGTTAATTCCGAATTTAATCGGGTGGTCTGCGTTCGGGTCTTGCTTGAGAGTAATGTATTTGTCGCCCCAGTAAACTCTTTCGTCGGTCATTTTTGTATATGGCCAAAGTGCCAGAACACGATTTCCCAAAAGCCCGGTATCCTTTGTAGGCTGAGGAACAATCTCAATTCCGCCTTTATTGAGAACCGAAAGTCCCCATGCCGCAAACTCCACATCCCATGCTCCGAGGTTGGTTATATAGTGATCAACCTTTACATTGCAGGTATCGGGGCACATGGTAATTTTCATCTGCATCTGAATCTGAGTCCATTTTTGCGGAGGAGGAGTGAGAATAATTCCGTTTTCGATTTCGGTAACCTCCACAGGCTCATTGTCGGGATAATACGATCTCGGTCTTGCCTCGGGGCTTGTCCAAAGTCTATGGCCGCCTCTTATAAACCAAGCGGTATCTTTGCCGTAAAGCTCGTCAAAATCCTCGCCGGAAGCGGTAGATTCAACCTCTGTATCCTCACAAAACATATTGGTTTTGCCGATAAAGCCGAATCTTATAACCCTCGGACCAAAGTCCAAAGTAGCGAAAAGCTCGATTTTGCCGTTGGACAGCCTTACACAGTTGCCCCAGCTGCCGTAAGTAGTTCTTTCTATACTAACCATTTGTAAAACATCCCTTCAATATTAATCAAATTATTCCTTTGTTGTCATCAGACCGTAATTTCCTTCTTTTCTCCTGTAAACCAAATCAATACTTCCCGAATCGGCATTTTTAAAGAGGAAAAACTGGTGGTCGAGCAGGTTCATCTGCATGATTGCTTCTTCAACAGACATTGGTTTAACAAGCACCGGCTTAATTCTTACAACATCAAATTCTTCGTCTTCTTCGATAATGTCGAATGCATCCTCGGCAAAGCTTATAGCGCCGTCGCGAAGGTGCTTTTCAAGCCTGGTTTTGTTCTTTCTGATTTGCCTTTCAAGAACAGATGCAACCTTGTCGATAGACGAGATGAAATCAAATCCGCTGTCCTCACCTCTGAACACAAAGCCCCCGTTGTTGATTGTAACCTCGAAAATCTTTCTTCCGCCCTGCTCTTTGAACATAACATCGCAGATGCAATCGTCAGGGAAAAATTTTTCAAGCTTACCGAGTCGTTTTTCTGCTTTTGCCTTGATGTCTTCAGACGGTGTAAAACCCTTTGATTTGAAAATCAACTTCATAAAATCAACTCCTAACGGTATATTTTGTATTACACTTATATTTTAGCATATTTACCGAAAAAAAGCAAGATGTTTTTAATAAAATTGTTATTGCAAATAAAAAGATGCGACGATTGCCGCATCAAATTTATCCGTAAATCTTGTCCGATAAGCCCTTTTCAAGCACATTCCTTGCGTACTTTTTTGCAAGTTCAAGACTGTGAAGTCGGTAGTTTCCGCACTGAACCTCATTCTGAGCCATAATTTCGGCTGCATTCTCGATTTTTTTAAGAGCGTAATTTACAATTTCAATGATTTCGGAAGGTTCATGCTCTCCCCAAATCGTCATATAAAAACCCGTTCTGCAGCCCATGGGGGAAAGGTCGATAATATCATCCGTCTTTTCTCTCATATAGGTAGCCATAAAATGCTCAAGAGTATGAATGCCGGCACTTTCCATTTCAGAAACATTGGGCTGAGTGAACCTGATGTCAAATTTTGTTACAATGTCGCCCTTCTCGCCCTTTAATACACAGCATTTTCTGACAAACGGGGCAACCACTTTTGTATGGTCAAGCTCAAAGCTTTCAACTTTTGTCATAAATTTTCTCCGTTTCTTATTTTGCCTTTTTAGTTTTCTTTGTTGTTGGCTTTTTAGCGGGCTTCGGAAACGCCGCAGCCACAATTCTTATATGCTCGGGATTTCCTTCAACGGTAAATCTTCCCGATTTAATTCCGTTATCGAGGCTGAGTTTTCCCGTCAAGACCTTTAAAACATCGTCAGCCGATGCCGTAATCATTGCGGTATGATCATGATAATCATAGGGCTCTACGCTGAATACATCGTCAATATTTGCAATGTAAAAGATACCGCCGCAGTCTTCATCCGACATATTAACCTGAATTGCAAAGCTTTCACTAAATTTTGATGAGTCCGCACAAAGCAGCTTTTTGCTCAGTTTTTCAAATTTTTCTTCAAAATTCAAATTAATCACCCTTTCAAGTTAATTATACAATAAATTCGTTTGCTTGTCAACAGTACCGATTCGTCACATACCGACAAGGCTTGCCAAAATAATCACAAGAGGAATTGTTAATATTGAAATAAGTGTAGATGCGGAAACAATTTCAGTTGCATAAGATGCATCCTTATCATATTTTGCGGCAAACAGTGTGCAAACCGCTGCGACGGGGCAGGCGGAAGGAATAAGAACGGATCTGAAAATCGTTTCGTCGGCATTTATGAGATACGCAAATGCAATAGTCAAAATCGGCACCAGAATATGCCTTAAAAACAGACAAAGGTATATTGATTTGTTCGTGAAAATCTTTTTTAAGTTCATTCCCACAAGGTAAGTCCCCAGGATAATCATTGCAAGGGGAGTGTTAAGCCCCGCAACATATCCCACCGTTTGCGAAATAACGGACGGAAGGCTGATTTTAAGAAAGAAAAGTATAAGCGCAACGGTTGTGCCTATTACTCCCGGGTTTTTGAGTATGTTTTTTGCGGAAATCTCAGAGCGGTCACCCGAAATTACATATATGCCGTGGGTCCAGGAAATAACGGAGAAAACCGCAAGATAAGCTGAGCCGAAAAATACACCGTCCTCCCCAAGAGTTGCGGAAAGAAGGGGAATTGCCATAAAACCGCAATTTGAATACGTAATGGAGAAAATGTTTATTCCGTAGTGCTCCTTTGAATCCTTTCTGAATACAAACATTCCGATGAGTATTGCGATAACATGGGTAAAAATTGCAAGCCCCACAGCAATCAACAGCCCGTATAAGAGCTGCTGATTAAATACTTTTTTCTGATATGCGTCAATAAGTACGCAGGGAGTAACTATTGTAAGAAGAATGTTTGTTAACTGCTTTATTCCTTCCTTTGTAAGTTTGCCCGATTTGTTGAATATAAAACCAATTCCCATAAGAAGGAATATGATAATTACCTGTTTTGTAACATCAAGAGCCAGTTCCATTGGGTATCTCCTCAGAAAATTATTGTTTTGTTTTGCTTTGCGCTGTCGTAAATTGCGCACATGAGTTTTTGGGTTTTGAGAGCCTCAGCACCGTCGATTTCAGGTGTTTCGTTCTTTGAGAGTGATTCGTAGTAATGCTGAATCTGAATTCCGTGACTGCTCCCCCAGTAGTCTTTCCCGGCAACGGAGTTTGAATTCTTATCCTGCTCAATATGCTTTGTTTTGCCGTCTTTATATATAATATCAGCTTTTGAACCGCAAATCTTAGCTCTTCCGTTTTCGCAGACAACCTCAATCTGAACATCAGAGCCGGGGTATGCATGATTACAAGCAAAAAACGAAAGGGAAACACCGTTTTTATATTTAATTAAGCCGCTCACCTCGTCCTCAACCTCAATAACTCCCTTCAGGCTCCTGTTTGCCATTGAAGCAGACACCGATTCGAGCTCGGAGTTTATAAGCCAATTTGTGATGTCGAGGGTGTGGATTGACTGATTAATCAAAACGCCGCCGCCCTCGGTATCCCATTTTCCGCGCCATGCTCCGCTTTCGTAGTATTCTTTATCCCTGCACCAAAAGATATTGAAGCTTGCGCCGAGAATTTTGCCCAGCTTACCGCTTTCGAGCTCTTCCTTTACAGCACGGCTTGCCGTGTTGTATCTGTTTTGAAAAATAACACCGAGAGTGTTTTTGGTTTCCTTTGCCGTATTGACCATTTCGGTAGCATCAGCATATGATATTGCCATAGGCTTTTCGGTCAGAACATTCACTCCGTGCTTAAGTGCGTAAATCGACATCTCGGCATGAAGATAATGGGGAGTGAGTACATGAACCGAGTCGAGCTCGCATTCGTCAATCATCTTTTTATAATCCGAAAAAGCGAGGCAGGAATGCTTCTCGGCTTCTTTCTTTGCCTTTTCAAAATCAATATCGCAAATTGCCGCAATTTCAAGATTATCGCTTTCGCTTATTGCTCCGGCGTGCATTTTGTAAATTGCACCGCATCCGATAATTCCTATCTTAAATTTTCTCATGTGAGCTCATACCTTTCAATTGTATTTATTAAGCTTCTATCATTATAAAACAATTTAAAGTAATATTCAAGTGTTTTTTTAGTAATTTTTTGCTGAAAATATATTGACATAACAAAAAAATTGTGTTATATTTATATATGTAATCGTTTACAAAGAGGTGATTTTGTGTGGTAAGCATACAAACCATTGCCAAGGAAGCCGGCGTTTCGGTTGCTACCGTTTCCCGTGTGATGAACGGAAGCAACAATGTTCGCCCCGAAACCGGAAAAAAAGTTAAAGCCGTAATGGATAAGTACAACTATAAACCGAGCTTTGCCGCAAGAAATTTGCGAAAAGCGGAAACCCGGAATATCCTTATTCTTATGAGCACGATTGTTAATCCGTTTTTGGCGAAGGTTGTAAAGGGAATAGAGGATGCAAGCCAGGAGCTGGGGTATCATACCCTTGTATGCACAACCTATGATAATCCGGAAAAAGACAGGTTTTATCTTGAAATGATAAGCAAGCGTTTTGCTGACGGTGCAATAATCATAGGTTCAAACCTGAAGCCCCAGGAGCTTCGTAAAACAATAGGTCATATCCCGATTGTGCAGTGCAGTGAATATGTAGTTGATATAGGTATTCCGAAGGTGAGCATTGATAATTTTAAGGCGGGATATGAGGCTACGGAGCATCTTTTAAAACTCGGAAGAAGAAAAATTGTGCATATGACTGCGGATAACTCACTTATATCGACCAAGCTCAGGCTTAAGGGGTACAAGGCGGCTCTTTCGGATTACGGCGTCCCGTTTGATTCCGATTTGGTAATTGCCGGGAATTACGGCTACAGAAATGCTTTGATGCTGATGAATAAGTTCTTTGACAGCGGTAAGGAATGTGACGGGGTTTTTGCAATTACCGACAGAATGGCGGTGAGTGCCATAAATTCAGCACACAGTCACGGCTTAAGCGTTCCTCGGGATGTTGCGGTTGTTGGCTTTGATAATGTTGATATTTGCTACATATGCGAACCGAGTTTAACCACCGTTTCTCAAAGAGAGCACGAAATGGGCGTTTCTGCGATGAATATGCTTTCGAGAATTATAGCAGGAAAAGAAACCTGCGAGGAAATTATTCTTAATCATGTGCTGATTGAGAGGGATTCCACCGTAAAAAACGGTTAAATTCTTGTCAATAGAATTATAAAAAATTATAAAAGGTTGAGGTGTACTTTTATGGAAAGAGAAATCAATGTAGGGATTATAGGTTGCGGCGGAATTGCAAACGGAAAGCATTTTCCTGCTCTTAAGGCAACCGAAGGCGTTAAAATGGTTGCTTTTTGCGATATTATTCCGGAACGCGCAGAAAAAGCGGCAAAGGAATACGGAACCGCAGATGCAAAGGTTTACGAGGATTACAGGGAGCTTCTTAAGGATGATTCTATAGAAGCGGTTCATGTTCTCACACCGAACCTTTATCATTCGGAAATTACCGTGGCGGCGCTCGAAGCAGGAAAACACGTTCTTTGCGAAAAGCCGATGGCTATAAATGCGGCTGAGGCAAAGAAAATGCTGGATGCACGAGATAGGAGCGGTAAAATTCTTTCTATCGGGTATCAGAACAGAAGGCGTCCCGAAAATATGTGCCTTAAGGAAGCGTGCGAAAGAGGCGACCTTGGCGATATATATTTTGCAAAGGCTATTGCGCTTCGTCGCAGAGCCGTACCCACATGGGGAGTGTTTATCGAAGAAGAGCTTCAAGGCGGCGGCCCGCTTATTGACATAGGAACTCATGCGCTTGACCTTACGCTTTGGATGATGGATAATTATGAGCCCAAGTATGTTGTGGGAAACACTTATAAAAAACTCAACAATATGACCCGCACAGGAAATGCATGGGGCGATTGGGATCCCAAAAAGTTCACTGTTGAGGATTCGGCATTCGGCTTTATCACAATGAAAAACGGTGCTACAATCGTATTGGAATCCTCATGGGCTTTAAATATAAGAAATCCCGTTGAAGCAAGAACATTGCTTTGCGGTACTAAGGCAGGCGCTGATACTATAGACGGACTTACATTCAATAAGTCCGATATGGGCAGACTGGTTGAAACCGATGTTGACCTTACCTCCGGCGGTGTTGCGTTCTACAGCGGAAAGACCGAAACCCCCGAGGCACTCGAGGCAGATAACTTTTACGCTGCAATAAGAAGGGGCGAGGAGCTCATTGTAAAGCCCGAACAGGCATATGTTGTTTCGCTTATTCTCGATGCGATTTACGAATCCGCAAAGACGGGTAAGCCGGTATATTTTGATTAATTTTTAGGAGTTGATAATTATGAAACTTTGTGTAATGAATCCTGTTTTAAATGACTATCCTTTTGAAAAGGCATTGGAATATCTTCATTCGCTGGGAGTTCAGAGCGTTGAGCTCGGAGCCGGCGGTTATCCCGGAGATGCTCACATAAAGCCTTCCGAAATTATAGGTCATCCCGAAAAGGTTAAGGAAATTAAAGACTTGCTTGCAAAGTATGAGCTTGAAATTGCGGCTATAGCTTGCCACGGCAATCCTCTTCATCCCAATAAGGATATTGCCGAAAGCTTTCATAAGCAGTTTGAAGATGCTATCCTTACGGCGGAGCTTTTGGATGTGCATACAATAATCGGCTTTGCAGGCTGCCCCGGTGATTGCGATGAGTCCAAAAATCCCAACTGGGTTACTTGTGCTTGGCCTAATGAATACGGCGATATTCTTAAGTGGCAGTGGGAAGAAAAGGTTATTCCTTACTGGAAGAAGGAAGCCGAATTTGCAAAGGCTCACGGCATAACAAAAATTGCTTTTGAAATGCATCCGGGATTTGTTGTGTATAATCCGGAAACTCTTATGAAGCTGAGAAATGCCGTAGGCGACATTATCGGTGCAAACTTTGACCCCAGTCATCTTTTCTGGCAGGGAATTAACCCTGTTGAAGCAATTAAGTATCTTGGGTCCGCAATTTATCATTTCCATGCAAAGGATACTAAGATTGATGCTGCCAACACAGGTGTAAACGGTGTTCTTGATACAAAGCCTTACGGTGATGTGCTTGACAGAAGCTGGGTATTCAGAACAGTTGGGTACGGTCACGGAAAAGAGGTTTGGAACGACATTATCTCAACTCTTAAGGCTGTCGGATATGACGGTGCAATTTCCATTGAACATGAAGACGGTCTTATGTCTCCCGAGGAAGGACTTGAAAAAGCAATCGCCTTCCTTAAGGATGTCCTTATTTTCAGACAGCCCGGAGAAATGTGGTGGGTATAATTTTTAGAATGTATCGTGAATGATTTTAGGTTACGATAAGAGGGTGCGGTAAAACGATTTAAAAAATCGTTTTACCGCACCCTCATTTTATAGCTGTAAGTGTATACCGGACAAACCAAAACAAGTTTATCAAGATTTTTTATTTGCAATGCTTACAGCTCTTCAATTTCTTTCATCCAAATGGCGGAGGAGGCGTCACTTGGCATTCTGAAATCTCCTCTCGGCGAAAGTGTTACACTTCCGACCTTCGGACCGTCCGGAAGGCACGAACGCTTAAACTGCTGATTGAAAAATCTTCTGAAGAAAATCTTGAGCCACTTCTTTATCGTTTCATCCGAGAATTCGCCGTTAAATGTGTATTTTGCAAGTCTGTATATTTTTCTCGGGGGGAATGTTTGGCGAAGAAGATTGTATAAAAAGAAATCATGGAGAATATACGGTCCTACTATGTCCTCCGTTTTTTGAGCGATGTTTCCGTCTTCCTCGGCAGGGAGAAGCTCGGGACTTACGGGCGTTGCAAGAATATCAAGCAAAACACCCCTTAGTTCTTCTTTTTCCGTGTTGTCGGCAAAATATTTTACAAGGTATCTCACCAAGGTCTTAGGAATTGAAGCATTTACGCCGTACATCGACATATGGTCACCGTTATAGGTTGCCCAGCCCAACGCAAGTTCGGATAAATCTCCCGTTCCGATAACAAGTCCGCCTTCTTCGTTTGCAACATCCATAAGAACCTTTGTACGTTCTCTTGCCTGTGCATTTTCATAAACCACATTATGGTCATTTATGTCATGTCCTATAGCTTTTAGATGTACCTCAACGCTTTCTTTTATGTCAATCGTGCGGATTTCAACCCCCAAATGCTCGCAAAGCTTAACGGCATTCGTTTTTGTACGCATTGTTGTACCGAAGCAAGGCATGGTAATTGCAATAATATCTTTTCTCGGCTTTTTGAGCATATCGAATGCTCTAACCGTAACCAAAAGCGCAAGTGTGGAGTCGAGCCCTCCCGAAATGCCGATTACCGCGCTTTTTGCAAAGCTGTGTTCAATCCTCTTTTTAAGACCGCATGCCTGCATTGTGATAATTTCGCGGCAGCGTTCATTTCTCAAAACATCGTTTGACGGAATAAACGGAGTTTTCTCAATTTTTCTCGTAAGTGAAGTTTCGCAAATTTCGGTTTCAAAGGCAACCTTAGCATAGTCTTCGCTCAAACTATCCGCAAAATCGTTCATTCTTACTCTTTCGGCATCGAGCTTAAAAACATCCGTTTCGGTTATTATCATGCCGTTTTCAAAGGGAACGGATTCTTCGAGAATTGTGCCGTTTTCGGCGATTATATTGTGCCCCGCAAAAACCATATCGGTTGTTGATTCCCCGTCACCTGCGTCTGAATAAATATATGTGCAGAGGAGCTTTGCCGACTGCATTGAAACAAGATTTTTTCTGTAATCACGCTTTGAGACGGTTTCGTCGCTTGCGGAAAGATTGCAGATAATTTTCGCGCCCGATGTACAGTGGCGAAGGGACGGGGACGCAGGAACCCACAAATCCTCGCACACTTCAACCGAAAATGAAAATTCCGGCATTTGCAAGCAATAAAAAATTATGTCTGTTCCGAAGAAGCATTTATTTCCCAATATTTCTATTGTTCCGGTGGCTTTCGGAGCAGGCGAGAAATGGCGTTTTTCGTAGAACTCACTGTAGTTGGGTATATTAGCCTTGGGTACAACGCCGAGGATTTTGCCTTTTGAAATGACTGCGCCGCAGTTATACAGCTTTGAATTGTATCTTATCGGAAGCCCGACAACGGAAACAATGTCAAGCGTTGCGGTTTTGTCAATAATGTTTTGAAGCTCCCTTTCGGCAGCCTCTGTCAGCGTGCTTTGCAAAAATAAATCTCCGCAGGTGTAGCCGGTTATGCAAAGCTCGGGAAAAACCACAAGCTTCACACCGCTCTTTGCGGCATCTTCAATTTGCTTTATGATTTCCCGTGAGTTTTTTTCGCAATCAGCCACAACGATTTTGGGCGTTGCGGCGGCAATTTTAATAAATCCGTCCTTCATGATTTTTTGCTCCTACCATTGTTATTTATAGCTTATTTTACCACAAAATTCTGATAAAATCAATATTATTAATATCAAAAGTGAAGGAAAGACGAAAGAAAATGTCGAAATATTATATAAAGGAGGTATTTCTATGGGCTTTTTGGGTGCAAAATGGATTTATAATAACGAATATACTCCAAACGAAAACAGGTGTGTTTATTTCTATAAAGACTTTAAGGCTGTCGGAGAAGTTAAGTCGGCTTATCTTTATGCCGCCTCAACAGACAGCTTTGCAATAACTTTTAATTCAAAGCGTATTAACGGGTATTTTGACAATCACGGAATTGCTTTTGTTAAGCAAATCCCGATTTATAAATATGACATCAAGGATTTAATTTCGGAAGATAACTCGGTTTGCGTGATTTTGGCGTCTGTCAGGCGCAAGAATCATGCTTCCGATTTTTTGTTCTACTCCGTTATCGAAATAGAATATGCGGACGGAAAACAGGAAAAAATTTTCTCCGATGAAAGCTGGGAAACCTCGTTCGGAGCTGTATTTGCGGCTTCTTTTCACGATGGCGAGAAGCATGGATTATCCGATGATAAAAGGTATAGCGCTTATGTGTCAAACGATAAAAAGGGATATACTTATCTTCTTAAAGCAACCGAAAATCCGAATCTCGTGTCGGAATCTTTTATTTCACCGACTCCTTTGTCGGGAGGAAAAACCAAAATTTACGATAACGGCTTTTCCGTGCTCGGTACGGTTATTGCAAAATTTCGGGGTAAGGCAGGGGAGAAGGTTAAAATCAGATACTCCGAAACAAAGGAGTTTTCCGACAGATGCTCCGATGAGCTTTCTTTATCCGGTGCGGAGGACAGCTTTTCAAATGTCTTTGTTTACAGGAACTTCAGATATGCGGAAATAATCACAAACGCCGAGGTTGTTTCATTTGAGACTTGCAAGCTATCGTATAAAATAAACGAAAACGGCGATTTCCATTGCAGTAATTCCAAGATAAATGAGGCTTATTGCGATAATGTTAAGCTTTGCAAGGACAAGCTTAATGATTACAAAGCTCTTATTTCGGATGAGAATAATACGGATTTTGATTTGTTCTCTTTTGATTTTAAAGAATATTGCGAGACGGCTCTTTCTCATTGTCGCTCGGTTCAGGCGGAAAACGGCGGAATACCGGTTATGTCGGGAAGGGGCAATTCGTATCGGTACGGTCTTTATAAAAATGCCACTCTTTTGCCTATCGAGCTTGTGTTCAAGCATTTTGTGATGTACGGTGATATAGGGATTATTGAAGATAATATTTCCATGTGCAAAAGGATTATTGATTTTGTCGATAATTTCTATGACGGAGATGATTTGGAATTTATAATTAAAATTGTGTATTCAGTAAAGCTGACCGAAAAGCTTTGCTCGTTTATTGGAAGCCCCGATGAGGCATACTATAAAAAGCTTTATCAGACGCTTTGTGCACACAGTATTGATACGCTTGATTTTGACGAAATTTCAGCAGACGCTCTTTCCATGCTTTTTAAGTATCGCATAAAATCTGCGTTTCAGCTTAAAGAAGCGGCGGCAAAGCATTCCTACAAGGAGGTTTCGCGGGAGCACATTGACGGATGGCTGGGACTTTTGTATGAATCGGGAAGGCTCGATGAGCCGTACAAGATTATTACATCCGAGGATTTTGATAAATCCCTTTGTAAAGAGTGGTTGTTTTCCGGCTGTCTCGGTATAAGACCGGACGAAACGGCGGAGGGCGCAGGCTTTAGGAAGGTGCTTATTCAGCCTGCAATAGATACAGGCTACAGTATAAAAAAGGCAAGCGGAGGTTATGTTACGCCCTACGGCAAAATATCCGTTTTCTGGGAAAAGACCGAAGATGCGTACACCTGCTGTCTGACGGTTCCTTATGAAATAGACGCCACTTGTCGATTTAACGGCTTTAAGGTCGTAAATCAAAAGAGCAGTAAAGAAACATATGTATTTGTGTTAAAGAGGGTTTAGATGATATTATGAATTATATAACACTTAAAAATACGGATCTTATCGTCAGCACGATTGCACTCGGCACCGATGTTTACGGTACGGCACTCGACGAAAAAACATCATACGAGCTGCTGGATTATTTTACGGAAAACGGCGGAAATGTAATTGATACCGCAAATATTTACGGCGGCTGGGCTCCGGGCGGTCGAGGCGCAAGCGAAAAGCTTATAGGAAGGTGGCTTAAAGCTCGCGGCGGAAGGGATAAATGCATTATCTCGACAAAGGGTGGTCACCCCGTGCCTTCAACCATGAATGTTTCAAGGCTTTCAAAAAAAGAGCTGACGGAAGATTTGGACGAAAGCCTTAAAAGGCTCGGAACCGATTACGTTGATATTTATTGGCTCCACAGAGATGATGAATCGCTTGAAGTTCAAAGCATTATGGATACGCTTGACGGTTTCGTTAAAGAGGGCAAGGTAAGATTCATAGGTATGTCCAACTGGAGCTGTAAAAGAATTGAGAAGGCACAGCACTACGCCGAAAAAGCCGGAAAAACAAAGCTTGTTGCAAGTCAGATTCAATACAGCGTTGCACATCCCAATTATGAAAACAATGACCCGACCTTGGTTATAATAAATGAGGATGAGTATAATTATTTTAAAAATCATGATATGACGGTTTTTGCTTACGCATCTCAGGCAAAAGGCTTTTTTTCCAAAATGTTTGCAGGTGGAGAGAACGCCTTAAGCGATAAGGCTCGTGAGCGATACCTAAACGATGTTTCAATAAAACGATACAAAAAGCTTGTTGAAATCTCGAAAGATACAGGGATGACGGTAGGTGAGGCGGCAATAGCTGTTCTTTCTTCAAGCTGTGATTTTGATACAATACCGATTGTCGGATGCAAAAACATCAGGCAGCTAAAAGAGTCGATGAGCGGAGCTGGATGCAGACTTACCCGTGAGCAGATAGAATTTATTTACGAATAATATTTTACAAACGGAACGATACCGCTTTAATTCATTTCGTTGCGATAGGCTTCAATTATGCTTGGGATCGAGTTTTTTAAGACAAAAACAGTGTCTTTAATTAACTCATCCCTGTCAATATCGTCCCTGTTCTGAAAGTAATCTATCAATATACCCGAAAGTGCCTTTGTGTAAAACTTTGTTAAATACCCCTTGAAGTTATCCGATAAGGAAACATCATATTCCTCCTCAAGCCGTTTGATAATTGATAACACAATGCTGTAAAAATCGGTGTAAAAGAAGTTTTTCATTCCGTCACGCCCCATGGAATCGTATGCACAGTTCAGGATGTGGCGGTTATTATCCACATAGTCCAAAACAAAGCGCATTGCTTCCTCGGGATTTAAGGGAATATCAAAGTTTTTCAGCATTTCAACCGTTTCAAGCTCTAAAGTCCATTTCAGCAAATCATAGATGTCTCTAAAATGATAATAAAATGTTTTTCTGTTAACGCCGCAGTCAGCAATAATCTCACTTACTGTTATCTTTGAAAGCTTTTTGTGCTCCATAAGCTTTTTCAGCGAAGAAGATAACAGTTTTTTTGTGTTCATGCTTGTAATTTCATGCTTCATGATACCCCTCCTTTTACCATTTATTATACACTTATCCGTCAAAAAAATCAAGCAATTTTTGGACATTTGACCGTCAAATCGTGTTATTTGTCCGATTTTTACATAAATGTGCAATGTTGTCCGTTTACTTTTTCGGGAAAAAGTTGTATAATTAACAGTTAACAGAAGTAAAAGGAGCGATATGTGACATATGAGAAAAAATTCCGAGAAAGCATCCTTACTTGAGAAAATAGCAGCCTTTATTGTTGACAGACGAAAGGGCTTTTATTTGGTATATATTCTCCTTGTTATATTCAGCATATTTTCGGCAAATTGGGTGCAGGTAAATAACAATATTACGGACTATCTCTCCGAGGATACCGAAACGAGAAAAGGCATTACTCTTATGGAAAAGGAGTTCATAACTTATGCCACCGCCGATGTTATGGTTGACAACATAAGCTTTTCCGATGCTGAGGCACTCTGCAAAGAGTTAGAGGGTATAAAAGGTGTAAAGGAGATTGTCTTTGACGATACCGATAAGCATTTTTCCGATGCCTCTGCACTTTTTTCTGTAACCTTCAGCGGTGATAAATATGCCGAAGAAACAATTTCTGCTTATTCAGAGCTTGAGAATAAGCTTCGCGATTATGATACATATATATCTGCCGACATAGGAGATACAAGCTCTAAAAGGCTCGCTGATGAAATACAGCTTGTTATGGTTATTGCATGTGTGATAATCCTTGCCGTTCTGCTTATTTCTTCAAAAACCTACATGGAAATCCCTGTTTTGATTTTGACCTTCGGTGTAGCGGCAATTCTTAATAAGGGAACCAATTATATGTTCGGCACAATATCCTTTATTTCAAATTCCATTGCGGTTGTATTGCAGCTTGCCCTTGCGATTGACTATGCAATCATTCTTTGCCACAGATATACCGAAGAAAGAGAAACAAAATCAGCAAGAGAAGCTGTTATCACCGCTCTTTGCAAAGCAATCCCCGAAATATCCGGAAGCTGTCTTACAACACTTTCAGGACTTGCCGCAATGGGATTTATGCAGTTCAGAATAGGCTTTGACATGAGCATAGTGCTGATAAAGGCTATTATTATAAGCATTTTAGTAGTTTTTACGCTCATGCCCGGACTTCTTATGTCTTTTTCAAAGCTTATAGATAAAACTCATCACAAAAGCTTTGTCCCCGAAATCAAGGGCTGGTGCAATTTGGTTGTGAAGCTACGCTTTATTGCCCCTTGCATTTTTGTGGGGCTGCTTGTTGTTGCATTCGTATTGTCAGGCAAATGCCCTTATGCGTACAGCGATACCAATCTTACAACGATTAAGCGGAATGATGCACAAATAGCCGATGAAATGATAAAAAACACCTTTAAAAAATCAAATATTCTTGCGGTGGTTGTCCCGTCGGGGAATTACGGCAAGGAGCAGGCGTTGAAAAAGGAACTGGACGAATTTGATGAAGTCGATGAAGTTACCGCTCTTGCGTCGGTTGAGGCACTTAACGGATATTCCGTGGGTGACAGCTTAACTCCCCGTGAATTTGCGGAGCTTACCGATTTGGATATTGAAACCGTTCGCCTTTTATATACTGCCTATGCCGCAGATACCGACAACTACGGCAGAATAGTAGGAAATATTGATACATATAAAGTTGCGCTCCTGGATATGTTTGATTTTGTTTTCAAAATGCTCGATGACGGTTATATTACTCTTGATAACGATATGGAAAATAGCATAAACGAGCTTCACGATAAGCTCACTGACGGGAAAAATCAGCTTGAAAGCAGTAAATATTCCCGCTTGGTGCTTGATTTGAACCTTCCGGAGGAGAGTAAAGAAACCTTTGAATTTTTGACAACTGTCAGAAACACAGCCAAAAAGTATTACGGTGAAGATGTTTTGCTTGTAGGCAATTCTACAAATGATTATGACCTGTCAACATCTTTTGTGCGGGATAATATGGTAATTAACATTCTTTCCATATTGTTCGTGCTTATTGTGCTGTTTTTTACATTCCAATCCTCCGGAATACCTATTATACTTATATTGGTTATTCAGGGAAGCGTTTGGATAAACTTTTCGTTTCCGACATTGTCCGACAGTCCGATTTTCTTCCTGAGCTATCTTGTGGTAAGCTCAATTCAGATGGGAGCAAATATTGATTACGCTATTGTAATCACCAACCGATACATGGAGTTAAGGAGGAAAACCGATAAATTTGACGCAATAAAGCAATCGCTTAATTTGGCATTTCCCACAATTTTTACTTCTGGAACGATACTTGCATCCGCAGGCTTTATAATCGGCTTGCTTTCATCCGACCCGGCAATTTCGTCAATCGGAACAGCTCTCGGACGGGGAACATTATTGTCGATAATTCTTGTTATGGGCATTTTGCCGCAGCTACTTGTTTTGGGCGACAAGATAATCGAAAAGACCTCATTTAATTTAAAGGACATAAGAGAACATATTAAACTGGGAGGCGAAACAAGTGAAAAATAAAATTGCGGCAAAAGTGCTTACGGTTTTGATAATATTATCAGTTTTACTTGCAAGTATTCCTTTTACATATGCAGACTCGAATGAAATTAACATTTCAAGCGTAGAGGATTTTATAGCGTTTTCAAAGCAATGCAGTCTTGACACGATGTCTGAGGGCAAAACGGTAAATCTTTTATGCGATATTGATTTCGGCGGAAAAAAGTTTTCCCCCGTACCTCTGTTCTGTGGCAGCTTTAACGGTAACGGGTACACGGTTTCCGGCATAAAGCTTAATGTTAAGGGCTCAAACATGGGTTTGTTTCGCTATATTTCCGAGAACGGAAAGGTCATGAATTTGAATGTTAAGGGTGAAATAATCCCTGACGGCTCAAAGTGCTTTGTGGGCGGAATTTGCGGACAAAATTCCGGAGTTATTGAAAACTGCTCATTTTCGGGAACAGTAAAAGGGAAGGACGATGTGGGAGGAATCTGCGGAAGCAATACGGACAGCGGTAAAATTTTGTCGTGCACCGTATCGGGAAGTGTAAACGGCGAAAACTTTACCGGAGGAATTTCCGGAAAAAACAGCGGATTTATTCAAAACTGTACAAATATCGCTTCCGTCAATACCACTTACGAAGAACAGAAAAAGGATATTTCCGATATTGAAACGGATAGAGGAGCAATAATAGAGAATTACAAAAACACAAAAGAAGAAACCGAAGAGGACAGCTTACTCGGTAACAGCGATGTAGGCGGAATAGCAGGCTACAGCTCCGGTATATTGCAGGGCTGTGTCAATAATGCGCCGGTTGGGTATAAGCATATAGGCTACAATGTGGGCGGTATTGCCGGAAGACAGGCAGGATATATACTCGGGTGCGAAAATTACGGATTTATTCAGGGCAGAAAGGATGTAGGAGGAATTGTCGGTCAGGCAGAGCCATATATTTTACTTAACGCTTCGGAAATTAATCTTAACGATTTGAAAAACGAGCTGAACAAGCTCAATACAATGGTAAATCAATTTATAACCGATGCCGAAGATCTGGGAAATGACACGGAAAACAATCTCAAAGAAATTTCAAAATATTCAAAAGAGGCAAGAGTAAGCACCGAAAATCTTTTGAATATCGGAACAGATTTTACAGACGGTAATCTGGACGAGATAAACGCCCAAACGGCAATTCTTTCAAATACACTTAAAAAACTTGTTCCGGTTTTTGAAGCTTTGGAGCAGGGAGGCAAGGATTTGACAGGTGCTTTTGACTCTGTTTCTTCGGCACTTGATGACATGGACGATTTTTTGTCGGATTCAACCGTGGAAAAGGAGGAAATCAGGACAGCCGTCGAAAAAATCAAAAACGGAGAAAAAAGCCTGAACAGAGCGTTGTCGGAGTTTAGCTCAGCGATTGTCAGCTTGGAGAATGCGATAAATATTAACAATACCGCCAAGGTAAAAAAGGCAGTTTCGGATATTGTTGATTCAATAAACGATATAATTGCCGCAAAACAGAGTATTCGCGCATCCGTTGAGGAAATAGAAACGATCCTTAGCGAAAATCCCGAATCGCTAAAGGATGCGGCAGATAACGCCAAGGCCGTTGCCGACAAACTGAAATTTATAAAAGACAATATAGATACTACCATCACTTCTCTTCAAATGATTTCGGATTGCTTTGCCGTTATAATGAACAATACGGAAATTGATTTTACGGAGTTTTCGGATGCAATAAGAAGCACCGAATTGTCAATAAACTTTCTTATTGATGCGACAAAGCAGATTTCCCAAGGGGTAACGGATTTGACGGATATATTCAGCGAGTTATCTGTCGGAGAAAACGGCTTTTTAAGTAAGCTTAGCAATTCTTTTAAGCAGTTGTCATGGGCGATAGAGGATATTGGCGAGGCTCTTTCGGATATGAAAGCGATCGTATCCGACTTATCGGAGGAAAAGCCCTTGGAATTTATAAAATTGGGAGATGACTTCAAATCCGCAAGCGAAAGTCTGTTTGATTCTCTTGCCGGTATATCTGACGGAATTGAAGGTCTGGAAAGTAATTTTTCCGAAAAATCGTCAAATCTTACGGGAAGCCTTCATTCTGTCAGCAATCAGTTTAATTTGGTTCTTAACCTGCTCATAAGCGAGGGGGAAGAAATCAAAAACAGTGCGGAGGATACTTCGTCCGACATATTCCTCGATGTTTCGGACGAAGATATTGAGAATGTTCGACAAGGGAAAGTTGATGATTGCAAAAATTTCGGCACGGTAGAGGCGGACAGAAATACAGGCGGTATTGCCGGAGCTATGGCAATAGAATATGCAAAGGATCCGGAGGATGACATAGAAAAACCGAAAACCTTGAATTTTACATACCGTACAAAGGCTGTTTTGTATTCTTGTGTAAATGACGGCACAATTACCGGAAAGAAGGACTGCGCAGGCGGAATTGTCGGCCTTTCGGAAATCGGTACGGTTTATAACTGTGAAAACTACGGTGATGCAGAGAGCACAAACGGAGATTATGTGGGCGCAGTTGCGGGAAAGAGTGATTCTTCAATTCGGAAAAGCTATGCAAAATCCGAGGTTTCCGGTAAAAGATATGTGGGAGGAATTGCAGGAAAAGGGGAAGCGGTAACAGGCTGCTACGCTATAGCCGTTGTAAGCGGAGATGAAAATATCGGTGCGGTTTGCGGCTATTCGGATAATTTGGATAAGCTTTATAAAAACGGTTTTGTCGGGGACGATTTGGGAGCGGTTGACGGAATAAGCTATCACGGCAAAGCAGAACCCATTGATTTTGATGCACTTAAAGAAATGAGTCAAATTCCTTCAAGGTTTATAAGCTTTACGGTAAGCTTTATAGCGGACAGCTCTGTTGTTGATACGCAAAGCTTAAAATACGGCGAAGAAACAGAGAAAATTAAATACCCCAAAGTTCCCGAAAAGGACGGATTTTTCGGTCGCTGGAATAAGCCCGAAGCCGAGTTTGTCAAGGAAGATATGAAAATTGTTTGCGAATACAAGCCGTATATAACCATTTTGTCCAGCAACGAAAAGAATGAAAAAGGAAAGCTTTCCCTTGCGTTGGCAGAGGGTGAGTTTACAGACGAGGCAAAGCTCATCGTAAATAAAAGTGATATAACCCCTCCCGTTAAAATGACAGACAGTATCGCCGTGTACGACATTTCGCTAATTAACACCGATATTTCGGATAATGAAGATGTAACCTTACGCATTATAAACGAGAATAAGGATAAGGTTACCGCGTGGGTATTTGACGGGGATGATTGGACTGAGGTCAATACCGAAAGAAAAGGAAAATATGTTATACTGTCTGTGAAAGGAACTCAAAACACCGTTTGCCTTAAATACGAAGAAGGCGGCTTAGGCTTTTTGATACCTTTGGCGGCAATAATAGTTGTGGCAGGCTTAGCATTTTTGTTTATAAAAAAACTAAAATCAAAAATAGCAAAAGCTTAAACAAAATGCAACAAAAGAATAACGGAGGGTAAATATAATGCTTGACAAAATTTGTATGTACATTATAATGTTCTTTGTTTTTTCCGTTGCCGGATGGGTAATGGAGGTCGGGCTTTTTCTCATAGGGGACCGTGTATTTGTAAACCGCGGTTTTCTGATAGGCCCCTACTGCCCGATTTACGGCTGCGGAGTTGTTGCGGCGACGCTTCTTTTGGGAGGAGATATAGTAAGGCAGGGGACGGTTGCCGAAACATTCTTTGCCGGTATGGTTCTTTGCGGAGCACTTGAATATTTTACAAGCTGGTTTATGGAACGGCATTATCATGCAAGATGGTGGGATTACAGCTCAAAGCCCATGAATCTTCACGGACGGATATGGATAGGAAATCTGATTTTGTTCGGAATTGCGTGTGTTGTTATTGTCCATTGGATTGCACCGGCTTATTTCGGGATTATGTACTCCTGCCCAAAGACGGTGCTATATATAAGTGCGGTGGCGGTTGCGGTTATATTTTTAGCGGATTACTCGGTGTCATTCTCGCTCATGAGCAAGGTCAAGAGCACAATTGATTCGCAAATCGGCGACAATACTGCGGAAATCAGCCGTAAGGTTCATGCAACGCTTAGAAGTCAGAGCGTGCTTATAAGGCGTATTCATGAGGCGTTTTCAGAGATGCAGGTGCGTCCCCGTGCTATTATGAGGGAATACAGAAGTGCCCGCTCCGAATATCGCAGTGCAAGACGGAGCGAAAGACATATGCGGCTTCGCTTTGAAAGAGCGGAAAGGAACAAAACTGATAGGTATGCCGAGCTTAAGCGACAGAGCGGCGAGGCAACTAAGACACTGCATGAGGCAAGGCTTCGCCTGAAGGAGCTCCAGAAAAAGATTACACCCGGAAAAGGCGACTGATAAACTAAGCTATGAATAAGAACCGCCGAAAATTGGCGGTTCTTATTTCGTATTAATTAAGTTCAAATTCTACTACCGTATCTTTTTCGTCCGGAAGACCTTCGGGGATGTTGAGATAAATAGCGGTAGGATTGTTTTTGCTGAAGAACGGTTCTGAGAACTGCATTTCGGAATAGTCCGAAAGAAGCCTTGCAGACTTAACCTTGCCTTTAAGCCCGTCAAGCATTATTGAGCTTATTCCTCTGTCAAAAACATGGGCATAAAGCTTTTTGCCGTTCATCGTATATCTGCCCCATTCGGGCTTATCAAAGCCCACAGCCTGACCGCATCCGTAAATGCTTTCGTCATTTTCGTGCATCCATTCGCCGATTTCTTCCAAAATCTTAATGCTTTCCTTCGGAATTTCACCCTTTGCATTCGGCCCCACATTCAAAATCATATTACCGTTTTTGCTTACACATTCAACAAGCATACGGATTACATCCTTTGACTTTTTATATCCCGTCTTTTGAGGAACATAGCCCCAGTTATTATTAAGCGTTATACAAGCCTCCCACGGAATTGCTCTGCCTTTTGCATCTTTAAGCCCGTTAACGGGAATTACCTGCTCGGGAGATTTGAAATCGCCTGTGTAGTACGGTGCCGTATCGTAATCAAACGACATATTTCCGTTGGATACAGCCATTGAAAGCCTGTCATCTATTATAATATCCGGATTTATCGAGCGAATCATTTTAACAAGCTTTGTGGCTTCCCACTTTTCGTCGCGCATTTCGTCATACGAAAAGTCAAACCACATAATATCAATCTTGCCGTAGTTTGTCATTAATTCTCTTACCTGACCGTGCATATACTCTATGTAATTCGAGAAATTATGCTTATAATCCTTCCATTCCTCGTTTTCACGCATGGGATGAATAGCATCTCCGTAATGTGGATAATCGTCATGATGCCAGTCGATAAGCGAATAATATATACCGACCTTTATTCCCTCTGCTCGGAACGCCTCGACATATTCTTTTATAAGGTCACGACCTGCAGGTGTGTTTGTAGCCTTATAATCTGTCAGCTTACTGTCGAAAAGGCAAAATCCGTCGTGATGCTTAGCTGTCATAACAGCATACTTCATACCGGCATTTTTTGCGATTTTTGCCCATTTTTTCGGGTCATAATACTTTGGATCGAAGGCATCAAAATACTTTTGATACTCCTCAACGCTCATCTTCTCGGGGGATCGAACCCACTCGCCCCTTGCGGGAATCGAGTAAATACCCCAGTGGATGAACATTCCGAAGCGGTCGTTTCTGAACCATTCGGTTCTTGCAGTTTTTTCTTCATACATACTCATAAAAAATCTCTCCCTCTTGTTATTGAATATTTTTTCGCTTATTTGTTTGTCTACAACGATTATAACATCTGATACCTTAAATTTCAAGACTTTTATTGTTTTTTTATTACATAATATAAATATTCTAAAAAACACCGGTTTTTTCGTCATTATCTCAAAAAAATTCTCAAAAGTCATATTTTTCTTGACAAAATATATTTTTTGTGTTATACTATACCCAGTGAGCAAAGATGTTCATTATTCAGCGGAGTAATTCTGCCGAATAATGGGCATTTTTTTATTTTCCGAGAAAGGATGATTGGTATGAAATTGGAAGGCGAAGTACGAATTCCCTCCGGGTGCGCCATTGCTGCGCTGATTTCAACAGAAGGAAAAAGAGTAACAGGAGAAAAAATTATTGAATCCATGAAGCCCATGCACGACAGGTCAAACGGCCTCGGCGGCGGATTTGCCGCATATGGGATATATCCGGAATACAAAGAATTTTATGCTCTTCATTTTTTCTACAATGACAGAGCTACAAGAAAAGACTGCGAGGTTTTTCTAAAGGAAAGATTTGAAATTGTCAAGTCGGAATTGCTTCCCACAAGAAAAATCCCCGAAATTACGGACGAGCCGATAATTTGGAGATATTTCGTTGCTCCGCTGAAATCCGTCCTTAATTCAATGCAGCTTGACGAGGCAGAGTTTGTTGCAAGAACGGTTATGAAAATCAACTCCGATATGAAGGGGGCTTTTGTATTTTCAAGCGGAAAGAATATGGGTGCTTTTAAGGCTGTGGGATATCCTGAGGATGTTGGGCGTTTTTATAAGCTGGAGGAATACGAGGGCTACTCGTGGACGGCTCACGGAAGGTATCCTACGAACACTCCCGGTTGGTGGGGCGGTGCCCATCCATTTACGCTTTTGGATTACTCGATAGTTCACAACGGCGAGATTTCATCCTATGACGCAAACAGAAGATTTATCGAAATGTACGGATATAAATGCAATCTTCAGACTGATACGGAAGTAATTACATATATTATGGATTATCTACTCAGAAGACAGGGTTTGACTTTGGGCGAGGTTGCAAGCGTAATTGCCGCACCTTTCTGGAATACGATTGAAAATAAGACGGATTTGGAAGACAAGGAAAAACATATATTTTTAAGAACTATTTTCCCCGGGCTTCTGATAACCGGACCGTTTTCGATAGTGTTCGGATTTAACGGAGGTCTTATGGCGTTAAATGACAGACTTAAGCTTCGTTCCATGGTTGTTGCCGAAAAAGATGATATGGTGTATATTGCCAGCGAAGAATCCTCGGTAAGGGTTATGGAACCGAATGTTGATAAGATATGGGCGCCCAAGGGCGGAGAACCCGTAATCGTAAAAGTGAAAGAAGGCATAAATATATGAGTATAGATTTTGTTTATCCGGAATTTGAAGTAGTACGAAATTTGAATAGATGCACTGTATGCAGAGTTTGCGAAAAGCAATGCTCAAATGAGGTTCACAGCTATGATAAGGACAGCAAAACCATGATAAGCGATGAAACAAAGTGCATTAATTGTCAGAGGTGCGTATCGTTTTGTCCCACAAGGGCTTTGAAAATTGTGAAAAGCGATTGCGTATTAAAAGAGAATGCGAATTGGCAAAGCGATTCTGTTAACGAAATCTATAAGCAAGCCTCGAGCGGAGGAGTTTTGCTTTCTTCAATGGGAAACCCCAAGCCACTTCCTACTTATTGGGACAGAATTTTAATCAATGCATCTCAGGTTACAAATCCGCCTATTGACCCGTTGAGAGAACCGATGGAAACAAAGGTGTTTTTGGGTAAGAAGCCAAATAAAATCAGAAAAGACGAAAACGGTAAAATAGTGTGCGAGCTTCCTCCTCAGCTGGAAATGTCGATGCCGGTGATGTTTTCCGCAATGAGCTACGGCTCGATAAGCTACAACGCCCACGAATCTCTTGCGAGAGCCTCAAAAGAATTGGGTATTTACTACAATACCGGTGAAGGCGGACTTCATGAGGACTTTTACTGCTACGGAGAGAACACGATAGTTCAGGTCGCATCGGGAAGATTCGGCGTTTATAAGGATTATCTGGAAGCGGGAGCCGCTGTTGAAATCAAAATGGGGCAGGGTGCAAAGCCCGGCATAGGAGGGCATCTTCCCGGAACCAAAATTGTAGGAGATGTATCAAGAACACGAATGATTCCCGAAGGTTCCGATGCAATTTCTCCTGCACCTCATCACGATATTTATTCCATAGAGGATTTAAGACAGCTTGTATTTTCCTTGAAAGAAGCTACAGAGTATAAAAAGCCAATAATTGTAAAGGTTGCCGCTGTTAACAATATTGCCGCTATTGCAAGCGGTATTGCAAGAAGCGGAGCAGACATTATCGCAATAGACGGTTTTCGAGGAGGCACGGGTGCCGCACCTACAAGAATCAGGGACAATGTGGGAATACCCATTGAGCTTGCTCTTGCAAGTGTGGATCAGAGACTTCGAGATGAAGGAATAAGAAACGATGTGTCCTTGGTTGTTGGCGGAAGCATCAGAAGTGCTGCGGATGTTGTAAAGGCCATTGCCCTCGGCGCAGATGCTTGCTACATTGCAACGGCTGCTCTTTTGGCTCTCGGCTGTCATCTTTGCAGAACCTGCCAGACAGGTAAATGTAATTGGGGAATTGCAACGCAGAAGCCGGAGCTTGTAAAAAGACTCAATCCAGATGTGGGCAGCCGGAGATTGGTTAATCTTTTAACTGCCTGGAACCATGAAATAAAAGAGCTTATGGGCGGCATGGGAATTAATTCAATAGAGGCTCTTAAGGGCAACAGGCTTATGCTCAGAGGTGTTGGGCTTAATGAAAAAGAGCTTGAGATACTCGGCATTTCTCACGCCGGAGAGTGATTTTTTCCGAAAACGGATACACAATCCACATTAATTTGCATAAAAATTAAAAAAATACTGGAAAAATTAACGGAGTTGTGATATAATGATTAATATAGATGTAAGTCAAATGGGCTATAAAGACATCAACGATGCCATAAGAGGCGAAAAAGAGTGTACTCTTTTAAACTGCATAGGTCAAAGATTTATTGCCGATTCCATGTCCGACAAGAAGGTGAACATAAACGGTATTCCGGGTAATGCCCTGGGAGCGTATCTTAACGGAGCTGTAATCGAAGTAAACGGCAACGCTCAGGATGCGGTTGGAGATACCATGAATGACGGCAGCATTATAGTTCACGGGGATATTGGTGATGCGGCAGGGTATGCAATGCGTGGCGGAAAGATATTTGTCAAGGGCAACGCAGGCTACAGAGCCGGAATTCACATGAAGGCATATAAGGACAAAAAACCGGTTATGGTAATAGGCGGTAAGGTCGGCAGCTTTTTGGGAGAGTATCAGGCAGGCGGAGTTATCATTGTACTCGGGCTTACCGACGGTGACAGAAAAATCGTCGGTGATTATCCGTCCACCGGTATGCACGGGGGAAAAATATTTATCCGTTCTGATTGCAAGGATATAAAATTTTCTCATGATGTTATTGTAAAAAAAGCAACAGCCGATGAGCTTAAAGAGATTGAAGGAGCTTTGAACGAGTTTTGCACTTATTTTGATTATGACAAAAATGAGTTGCTTAGCTCTGATTATACAGTTGTAACACCGAACAGCAAAAATCCGTATAAGCAGATGTATGTTGCAAATTGATTTGAAGGGAGTGTCAGAATATGAAATATTCCGCACAAGAGGTAATGCAGTATGTTTACGAGGAGGATGTAAAGTTTATAAGGCTTGCATTCTGCGATGTATTCGGAAATCAAAAAAACATTTCTGTTATGCCCGGCGAGCTTAAAAGAGCCTTTGAAGACGGAATTGCGTTTGATGCGTCATCCGTTGACGGCTTTGGCGATGAAATGCATTCAGACTTATTTCTGCATCCCGACCCTTCGACGCTTACGGTTCTTCCGTGGAGACCGGAGCACGGCAGAGTAGTCAGAATGTTTTGCAATATATCAAAGCCGAACGGGGATGTATTTGACTGCGATTCAAGAGCAATTCTTCAAAATGCAATCTCCGAGGCGAAGAAACTCGGCATAGAATTCATGTTCGGATCAGAGCTGGAATTTTATTTGTTCAGGCTCGATGAAAGCGGAAATAAAACCGATATACCCTATGATAATGCGGGATATATGGATATTGCACCCGAGGATAAGGGGGAAAATGTTCGAAGGGAAATTTGCCTTACTCTCGAGCAGATGGAGATTTATCCGGAAAGCTCTCACCACGAAACCGGTCCCGGTCAGAATGAAATTGATTTCAGATATTCGACCTCTTTGGAGGCTGCCGACAATGCCGTTGCGTTCCAGAGTGTCGTTAAAACCATTTCTTACAGAAACGGACTTTTTGCGGATTTTTCCGCAAAACCGATTGAGGACGAGCCCGGAAACGGTTTTCACATTAATATATCCATAAAAAATGACGAAACTCATGTTAAGCTGTCAAAGGCATTGGCAGGAATAATGGAGCACATCAGAGAAATTACGGTGTTTTTAAATCCGACCGAGGATTCGTATAAAAGATTGGGAAGCTTTAAGGCCCCGAAATATATTTCATGGTCAAAGGAGAACCGTTCACAGCTTATTCGTATCCCTGCCGCAAACGGCGAGTTCAAGAGGGCTGAGCTTCGTTCGCCCGACCCTATGGCAAACCCGTATCTTGCCTTCGCAATGATAATCTATGCAAGTATAGACGGAATAAGAAATGATCTGGATTTGCCTCAGGCGACAAATGTTAATTTGTATTCTTCGGACTGCGACAATACAAATGTCGGGATTTTGCCCGCGAATCTTTCGGAGGCTAAGAAAATTTGTCTTGAAAGCGAATTTGTCAACAGGTATTTGCCCGGTGAGATTATAGACATCTATTGTAAATAAGATTTACTGCTGATAAAAAAAGGGGGGGAAGGAACATGAATCTGCAAGAACAGTTATACAGTGTGCTTGTCGTTTCCGCATCGGAAAGCTTTAATGATTCATTGTCCGAACTTTTCCCCGAATACAGATACTCATATGTTAAGTTTGTTTCAGGCATCAGTATTGCAAAAAGAGAACTGCTTGAAAGGAACTATGATTTTATTTTTGTCAATTCGCCGCTCCCCGATGACGACGGATTCAGGTTTTCAATCGACGCTTGTGCCAATGCTTCTTGCGTGGTTGCCGCTTTTGTCAGGGGTGAGATTTATTCTCATGTAATTGAAAGAATGACCTCTCACGGGGTATATCTTATCCAAAAGCCCACATCCAAGATCGGTGTTCAAAACAGGCTTGAGTGGATGGCGGCAACAAGAGAAAGGCTCAGAAAGCTTGAAAAGAGAAATCTTTCGTTGGAAGAAAAAATGAAGCAGATCCGTATTGTCAACCGCGCAAAATGGATACTTATAGAGCAGCATAAAATGACGGAAACGGAAGCTCATAAGTATATTGAAAAGCAGGCAATGGACAGGTGCATTTCAAGAGAAAGAGTGGCTGAAGAAATTATTAATACATATAATTAAAAAAATGCTTGACAAATTAAAAACAATGTGTTATAATAACATTAGATAAAGGCAAGGGCGTCTTTGAGATTAATCTCATTGGCGTTTTTTTCTTTATAAGGCAAAGGAGTCTTACGGTGTTAATTTCCGTGAGGCTCCTTTAATTTTTAATTTAATTTTATTCGAAAGAAGGAATGTTAAATGCAATCGGTAAACGAGTATTTCGGAAAGTTGGTATTTGATGACAGAGTTATGAAGTCAAGACTCTCATCCAAGGTTTACAATTCCCTCAAGAAAACCATAGATGAAGGCGCAAAGCTTGACCTCACTGTAGCAAATGCAGTTGCGGAAGCCATGAAAGAATGGGCAGTTGAGAACGGTGCAACGCATTACACACATTGGTTCCAACCCCTCACAGGAATTACCGCCGAAAAACATGACAGCTTTATTTCACCGTCACCGGACGGAAGGGTTATTATGGATTTTTCGGGAAAAGAGCTTATCAAGGGCGAGCCTGACGCATCTTCCTTCCCTTCGGGCGGATTGAGAGCAACATTTGAAGCAAGAGGTTATACTGCTTGGGATCCTACTTCCTACGCATTCATTAAGGGCAAAACACTTTGTATTCCGACAGCCTTTTGTTCCTACGGCGGAGAAGCACTTGATAAAAAGACACCTCTCCTTCGTTCAATGGAAGCTCTTAACAAGCAAGCGTTGAGAATACTTAAGCTTTTCGGAACGGAAGCAAAATATGTACATACTTCCGTAGGTCCGGAGCAGGAATACTTCCTTATTCCTAAGGAATTGTTTGAAAAGAGAAAAGACTTAATCTATACCGGAAGAACTCTTTTCGGAGCTAAGCCTCCGAAGGGACAGGAAATGGACGATCATTACTTTGGTGTAATTAAGCCCAGGGTTGAGGCATATATGACAGAACTCAACGAGGAGCTTTGGAAGCTTGGTATTTTAGCAAAAACACAGCACAACGAAGTTGCTCCGGCTCAGCATGAGCTTGCTCCTATCTATACAACCACAAACATTGCTACAGACCACAACCAGCTCACAATGGAAATTATGCAAAAGGTTGCTTCAAAGCACGGACTTGTGTGCCTGCTTCATGAAAAGCCCTTTGCGGGAGTTAACGGAAGCGGTAAGCACAACAACTGGTCGATGTCGACAGATACCGGCGTTAACCTGTTGTCACCCGGTGAAACACCTTATGAAAATGCACAATTCCTTTTGTTCCTGTGTGCTGTAATTAAAGCGGTTGACGATTATCAGGATTTACTTCGTATTTCTGTTGCAACCGCAGGAAATGACCACAGACTGGGTGCTAACGAAGCACCGCCTGCCGTTGTATCAATGTTCCTCGGCGATGAGCTGAATGCTGTTTTGGAAGCTATTGAAACAGATAAGCCTTATATCGGAGCAGAAAAAACACAAATGAAGCTGGGTGTCAGCGTATTGCCTAAGTTCAATCGTGATACAACCGACAGAAACAGAACTTCTCCTTTTGCGTTTACAGGCAACAAGTTTGAATTCAGAATGCTCGGTTCTTCAAACAGCATTGCTTGCGCAAACATTATGCTTAATGCTTCTGTTGCCGAAAGCCTCAAGGTATATGCCGACAGACTCGAGAATGTCGATGATTTTGAAACAGCACTTCACGAAATGATTCAGAAAACCATTAAGGATCACAAGAGAATTATCTTTAACGGTAACGGTTATGACGATGCTTGGATCAAGGAAGCAACTGAAAAGAGAGGTCTTTCCAATCTTCGTACAACACCCGATGCAATTCCTCATATCCTCGATGAAAAGAATGTGAAGATGCTTACAGAGCACAAGGTATTCACGGAGGCTGAGCTTAAGTCGAGATGTGAAATCACATTGGAAAACTACTCAAAAACCGTCCTTATCGAAGCAAGCACAATGTCGCAAATGGCAAGACGCGAGATTATTCCCGCAATTCAGAAGTATGTTTCCTTCTTAAGCGATACCGCAAACTCAAAGAAGGCTCTCGATGCTGTAATCAGCTGTGATTACGAGCTTGAAACAATCAAAACATTGTCTTCATTAACGAGCGTAATCTATGCTAAGGAAAACGAGCTTGACAAAACAATTATGAAAATCCGCGAGATTGACGATGTTGAAAAACAGGCTTATGCAATCCGTGATGAATTGATAGCTGTCATGAATGAGCTCAGAATTGCCTGTGATGAAGCGGAAGTAATTACTTCTGAGGAATACTGGCCGTTCCCGACATACGGCGATTTGCTGTTCGGCGTAAGATAAACATTAAAATATTTGAAAGCAGGTGGAGATTTTGACTATTGATGCAATAAAAGAGTTGGTTTCAGGTGAAGTTTTCGCGGTATGGTTTTTAATCGGTGCCGCATTGGTGTTTTGGATGCAGGCGGGCTTTGCAATGGTCGAAGCAGGTTTCACAAGGGCAAAGAATACAGGTAACATCCTTATGAAAAACCTTATGGATTTTTGTATAGGTACCGTAGTTTTCATTTTGATAGGCTTCGGGCTTTTGATGGGCGAAGACCTGGTTGGTTTTATAGGAAAACCCGGATTTGATTTGTTTACCGCATACGAAGGCTTTGATTTTTCAAGCTTTGTATTCAATCTGGTATTCTGTGCCACAACGGCAACAATCGTTTCGGGTGCTATGGCGGAAAGAACCAAATTCCTGTCTTACTGCGTATATTCTGCGGTAATTTCAGCGTTGATTTATCCTATTGAAGCACATTGGATTTGGGGCGGCGGCTGGCTTGCTCAGATTGGCTTCCATGATTTCGCAGGTTCTTGCGCAATTCATATGGTTGGTGGTATTTCCGCACTTATCGGTGCTAAAATGCTCGGGCCGAGAATCGGAAAATTCAAAAAGGATTCCGACGGTAATGTTAAGGTTAATGCAATTCCGGGACACAATATTACAATCGGCGCTCTCGGTGTATTCATTCTTTGGCTGGGTTGGTACGGCTTTAACGGTGCGGCTGCGACTTCGCTTGGACAGTTGGGTTCAATTTTCCTCACAACAACAGTTGCTCCCTCTGTTGCAACCGTAGTATGTATGATATTTACTTGGATTAAATACGGAAAGCCCGATGTTTCGATGTGTCTTAACGCATCACTTGCAGGCTTGGTTGCAATTACCGCAGGCTGCGATGTTACGGATGCATTCGGTTCAATAGTAATCGGTGCCGTAGCCGGACTTCTGGTGGTATTCGGCGTATGGTTCCTCGATTACAAATTGAGGATTGACGATCCCGTAGGTGCTGTAGCGGTTCACTGCATGAACGGTATTTGGGGAACTGTTGCGGTAGGTTTGTTTGCAACAAGCTCAGCTCCCGGATATGCAATTGCGGATTCTGCCGGAAAAACATTGACAGGTCTTTTCTACGGCGGCGGATTTAAGCTTTTGGGTCTTCAGGTTTTGGGCGTATTGACTGTTGCACTGTGGACTGCCGTTACAATGACGCTGGTATTTCTGGTGATTAAAGCTATATTCGGACTTCGCGTATCGAGAGAAGAAGAAATTACAGGTCTTGATGTAACTGAGCACGGTCTTACATCGGCTTATGACGGTTTTGCAATGCAGCCTGAATTTATCGACGAGGACAGCGAACCTGTTGTGGTTGAGGGTGATGTGCCTGCAGCGGAAGCAATTCCCGTTAAGAAGGTTCCCACATTCAGCGAAGGTCAGATTAAATTTACCAAGGTTGAAATTGTTTGTAAGGAATCAAGGCTTGAATCCCTCAAAAACGCTATGACTAAGCTCGGTATTACCGGTATGACCGTATCCCATGTTTTAGGCTGCGGCGCTCAGAAGGGTAAGCCGGAATACTACCGTGGAGTACAGATTGAGGCAAACCTCCTTCCTAAGGTTCAGGTTGATATTGTGGTAAGCAAGGTTCCGGTAAGAAGCGTAATCGAAACCGCAAAGAAGGTGCTTTATACAGGTCATATCGGCGACGGTAAGATATTTGTATATGATGTAGAGAATGTTGTTAAGGTGCGTACTGGCGAGGAAGGCTATGACGCATTGCAGGATGAAGAATAAGCCTTGCACCTAAGCTTATAATTAATTGGAGGGCATAATATGCAGTTTACAAAGATGCACGGACTCGGCAATGACTATCTTTATGTTTTCGACGAAGTTCCGGAGAATATTTCAGAGTTATCTATCAAGCTGTCTGACAGACATTTCGGTGTGGGATCGGACGGTATGATATATATTTCAAAGTCAGATGTTGCCGATTTCAAAATGAGAATTTTCAATGCTGACGGAAGCGAAGCAAAAATGTGCGGAAACGGTATCCGATGCGTTGGAAAGTATGTTTACGACAAGGGCTATACGGATAAGACAACTCTCTTAATCGAAACCCTTTCGGGAATTAAAACACTGAACCTTGTTACATCAAAGGGTAAGGTTAAAGAGGTGTCTGTGGATATGGGGGTTGCGTGCGCCTCGGACGATGTAGTTCTGGAGGACACTGCCTTCACACCCGTATCTGTCGGTAATCCCCATGCGGTAACCTTTGTAAATTGCATAGATGATGCCCCGATTTCTACTTTGGGTCCTTCAATCGAGCATAACCCTTATTTCCCGGACGGTGTGAACGTTGAGTTTGTTCAGCCTATAGACAAAAATACCTTAAGAATGAGGGTTTGGGAAAGAGGAAGCGGCATTACAATGGCGTGCGGCACAGGTGCTTGTGCTTCTGTAATGGCGGCTATAAAACACGGTTTTTGCGAATATGACGATACCATATCCGTAATTCTGGATGGCGGTACATTAAAAATCAGGATTAACAAAAGCAATGAAGTTAATATGACAGGCCCGTGTGAAACAGTTTGCGAAGGAGAAGTAAAATGACAGTTCCGAATACTAATTACAGTAATCTTAAAAATTCATATTTATTCTTTAATATTGCCCAAAAGGTTAAGGCGTATCAGGAGAAATTCCCCGAAAAGCATATCTATAAAATGGGTATAGGCGATGTTTCTCTTCCTTTGTGTGATGCGGTTATCAAGGCTTTGCACGATGCAGTTGACGATCAGGCAAAAAAGGATTCATTTCATGGCTATATGCCCGAGTGCGGCGACGGTGAGCTTAGGGAGATTATTGCGCAGTACTACAAAAACAGAAATGTTAATGTTGATTCAGATGAAGTATTTGTTTCCAGCGGTGCAAGCGATGAGCTTGGAGATATTCTCGATTTGTTCGATAAATCAAATTCCGCTTTGGTAATTGAGCCTGCATATCCTGCATATGTTGATGCAAATGTTATGGCAGGAAGAAATATTATTCATTTGAATTCAGGTATAGAAAACGGATTTTTGCCTTCACCATCCGAGGGTACTGCGGCTGACATTATATACATTTGCTCGCCCAACAATCCCACAGGCGCCGTGTTCACAAGGGAACTTCTCAAAAAATGGGTTGATTTCGCAAATAAAAACGGTTCCGTTATAATATTTGATGCCGCCTACGAAGCCTTCATTGAGGAGGATTTGCCTCACAGCATATATGAAATTGAAGGTGCAAAAACCTGTGCGGTTGAGATATGCTCACTTTCAAAAACCGCCGGATTTACCGGAACGAGGCTTGGCTATACGGTCATTCCAAAAGGTTTGGTAAGAATGAATATGAGCTTCAATGAAATGTGGGTTAGGAACAGAACCACTAAGACAAACGGTGTTTCGTATATCATTCAGCAAGGAGCAAAAGCGGTATTTACCGAGGAAGGTCAAAGGCAAATTCACGATAACATTAACATCTATAAGAATAATGCAAAGGCATTAATGAAAACCTTTGACAAGCTCGGCATATGGTATTGCGGAGGGAAGAATGCACCTTATGTGTGGATAAAGTGCCCGAATGGGATGTCGAGCTGGGAGTTTTTCGACTATCTGCTGAATGAAATTCAGGTTGTCGGCACGCCCGGAGAAGGCTTCGGAAAGTGCGGAGAAGGGTATTTCAGATTTTCAACCTTCGGAGATGAGAAGGATACCGTTATAGCTTCGCAAAGAATATATGAATTGTTAAAGGACAAGATTTAATAAAGAAAATCGGCTTGAGCGATGCTTAAGCCGATTTTTTGACAAATTATGATTTTAGTTCTTTGTACAACTGTTTGACGGACGGATAAATCTTTTTATAATCGCAATACTTTTTGTCATATAAAGCCGAAAGCTGTTTGTCGGGGCGGATTATTTCTTTTGTTTTCACAAGCTTTTTGCAGCAATCATCTATGTTTTTGTATTCGCCTGCTCCAACCATTGCGAGCATTGCCGCACCGTAACCCGGCCCTTCTTCGCTTATGGGCAGATGAAGCTCAATATTGAGAACATTTGCAAGAATTTTTCGCCACAGAACCGATTTTGCTCCGCCGCCGCATAAAAAGCTCGATTTAATGCTTATTCCGAGCTTTTTTACAATTTCAAGATTATCTCGTATAGCGAATGCAACTCCCTCGAGTACAGAAAGATACATATTTTCGTGCTTTGTGTCCGGGCGAAGCCCAATGAATAATCCGCTTGCGTAAGTGTCATTTATCGGACTTCTCTCACCCATAAGATATGGGAGAAAAAACACATTGTTATTTCCTAGCATATCAATACTTATTCTGTTTTCCTCCGATTTATAATCGTTTGTATTGAAGATTTCATTGCATATCCACTTGTTGCATGATGCCGCAGACAAAATGCATCCCATGAGATGATAGCCGCCGTCGCTGTGGCAGAACGAATGAAGCGCATTATTATTATCGACGGAAAACTTGCTCGATGAAACGAAAATCGTTCCTGAAGTACCAAGCGAAATATTGCATTTTCCGTTTCCGACAGTTCCCGTGCCGATTGCCGCTCCGGCGTTATCTCCGGCTCCCGCCACTACCTTTACATTACTACCTATTTTAAGTTCTTCGGAAGCTTCCTTAGATATGTTTCCTATTACCTCGTAGCTGTTATAGAGCCTTGGCATGAGCTTTTCGGAAATTCCGCAAATGTCAAGCATTTTTTTAGACCAGCATTTATTTTTGACATCGAGCAAAAGCGTGCCTGATGCATCCGAATAATCTGTTGCGTGGATTTTTGTAAGCTTATAGTTTATGTAATCCTTGGGAAGCATAATCTTTTCGATTTTCTCAAAATTTTCCGGTTCGTTTTCCTTGAGCCATAAAAGCTTTGGTGCTGTAAATCCTGCAAAAGCTATATTTGCTGTCATGTCCGACAAATTTTGTTTCCCTATTACATTATTAAGATAATCCGTTTCTTTTTGCGTGCGTCCGTCATTCCAAAGTATTGCCGGTCTGATAACATTATCGCCTTTATCGAGAACAACAAGTCCGTGCATTTGACCTGCAACTCCGATGCCCTTAATTTTATCGGCATCGAAATCCTTAATAAGCTCGCAAACAGCACTTATAACCGCATTCCACCAATCTTGGGGATTTTGTTCGCTCCAACCTGATTGGGGATAATATACCTCATATTCCCTTGATTCGGAAGCAACAATTTCTCCGTTACCTTTTGTAAGCATTACCTTGACGGATGATGTCCCCAAATCAATGCCTATATAATAATTCATATTTTTCATCTTCCTTCTCTGTTTCATAAATTTATTATACATTAAAGTTTGTTGCTTGTCCAGACAAAAATCGAATAATAATTGGACAAAAATTTACTCTTGTTTATTTTCTGTTTCAATTCTTTTGTTATAACCGAATTAATATATAAAAAATAATTTCAGTTGCTAAACAAAAACCTCACTAAAATTTTTGCTAATATTTATATATGAAAAAAAGCGGCTTTAATCTAAAATTAAATATATAAAGATACTTTGGAGGTTAATTTATGAAAAAAACTAAAAAACTGATTTCATTTTTGCTGACAGCTGTTTTTGTGTGCTGTATTATTTGCTCCTGCGGCGAAAAGACAGAAACAAAAAAGACGGCTTTTTCGGACGACGAATCAAAGCATGTTGATTTGGTATGGTACATAAGGGTTGCAGAGCCTTCGGGATTTAAAGAAGTTATGGAAGCGGCTAATAAGTATCTCAATGAGAAGCTGAATGTGACCCTTGATTTGCGTTGCATTGAACCCGGTGACTATGACGCAAAGCTCCAGTTGGCTGCCGCATCAGGGGAAAGCTATGACCTTGTTTGGACCGCAAGGTGGGCAAATAGCTATGAGTCAAATGTTGCCAAAAATGCGTTTTTGGCTATTGACGAGATTTTGGATATGCCTGAGCTTTCATATATAAGGAACCTTTACAATGAAGGTATTTGGGATGCTTGTCGTGTAGGCGGTAAGATTTACGGAGTACCTGTTGAGCAGGTTATTTATACTCAGGACGGTATTTGGTTTCAAAAATCGTATATGGATAAGTACGGAATTAATCCGTACGAAAAGCTCAAAACAACCGACGATTTGGAGGAGATTTATCAGACAGTCCGCGACGGTGAGCCTGAGGAGCTTATTATGTGCACGAGCGGAAACAAGGTTTGGGCGGAAAGAGCAATTACCATAGCAGGTGGATGGATGACAGCAGTGTTATCGGCTTGAGGGTTTTATCCCACGACTGCACAGAAACAGATATATCGGCAAAATATATTATTGATGCAACATCGGAAGCGAATGTTTGCCGTCTTGCAGGGTTTAAAACCAAAATCGGAAGAAAATTTGACGGTCAGTGCCAAACGTATTCTATTGTTGGAATAGTTAAAAACGGCAATGGAGAGCTTGAGCATGTTTATCGTGACAACGGTTTTGTTGATACATCCGATTGTTTTGAGGTGTCACGAGCCGTTACTAAAGGTATTAAAGAACTGGACGAAATCGGAAATTATACAAGTACGGACGATAACAGACTTTTAAGCATAGGAAGCATATTCGGAAAACGAGAGGGAGTATCCATAGTCGGTGAAGACTGCCTTACGGGTGAGCAAATGCTGAACTTCCTTCCGGTGGATAAACCGCTGTTTTATACCTCCTCAACTTATGACACGCATCTTTATGATTGTGAGTTTGAAACTGAAACAGTTCAGGAGTATCAGTATTTTGTCAAAGACATACTCACTCAGCCTGTGCCTCTCGGCGCTATTGTACCGAAGTGGGAAAAGAATATTCTTGTTGCGGGCCTCGGGATGGATATTGACCACGATGCACTTGCAAGTGTAAGACTTAAGAGAAATGTGATGCGTTCTGGTGAAGCAGTTGCAATAGCGGCGGAAACAGCGATAGATGAATGCTGTGACGTGTTTTCCTGTTATGATAAGATTGTTGAAAAGCTGAAAGAAAAGAATATTTATAAAAGTATGCCCGAAATTTGTGAAATAGGTATGAATATTAAAGAAAAGGTTGAGCAGTATTTTTCTTACGAGTCCAAAGATGTACGTGATACCGCTACATACCATGCCGCAAGACAATTGCCGAAGGAAAGACTTTTGGAGCTTCTTTATAATGATAAAACCTCGGTCTGTGCTGCAAAGGCTCTTGCTATGAAAGGTATTCCCGCCGGGGTTGAGCTTTTTAAAAACGAAGAATCGAGAGGTGCGATTTATCTCCTCGGCAAAATCAATAAACACGGCGAATATACCGATTTGCTTTGTGAAAGGCTTTCGGGAAAGTTCATGCCCACCGCTTTTTCGGCACTTGTGAGAAATGCGGCAAACGGTGATGAAAAAGCAAAAAAAGTTGTTCTTGAGCTTGTGAATAGGGATGATTTTTCTTACAGGCTTGAGCTTAACGGAAGGAAAAACAAGACTGTTTTGGAGCGTTCCGAAACTTTCAGAAAATATGTTAAGCACTTTTTGGGGGTATAGAATCTATGTTGAAAAGGCATCTGTTTTTGGGATATTCTGACGGTGAAATCTCTCTTAAAAACAACAGCAGTGCAACATATATCGCGGCTTCGCGATATAATAATACAATAATTCTGTATGCGGAATCGGATTCGGAATCTTTTTTGCCCGAAGAAGCTGTTACTGCGGATATGATAGCCTTTCCCGACGGAAGGCTTTGGGTAAGCCTGCCGATTGTTTTTTATTATAATTTACCGGAAGATGATGACGAATGGGTAAGGAACAAACCTTCCGAGCCGAGCTTTCAAGTTTCGTGGCTAAAAGACGAAGCGGTTTCTCGGTATGTTTTTTATCATTATCAGCTTCAGGAAGAAAACAGAATAAGAAAAAGCCGCTATTATATTATAGCGCTTTTCGGAAATATGCTTGTCAGTTATGACGAAAATCCGCCATTTTCGGCTAATCCGAGAAAGGGTTGCCTTGATACAAACAATACTCCCAATTCCGATTGGAAAATGAGAATGGATGAATGTTTTTTAAAAAAATGGGAAGTTGCCGAAAATATTTTTAGGGCAGACGCACTTTGGAACAGGCTGTAGGCATAGCCATGATTGAATAATACGGTTTTTGATACCCGATCTTTTGTATCGGGTATCTTTTTTATGCTTTTATATCGACTAAAGGCGACTTGCTTTTCGGTAGGCAAGGGGTGATATGTGAAACTTATCCTTAAACAATTTGGAAAAATATGTATATGTACTTATTCCGATTAGCTCGGATATGCTGTTTATTGACAGCTCTGTGGTTTTAAGGAGCTTCCTTGCAACCTGCAGCTTACGGCTTATGATATAATCGTTTACAGTGGTATTAAAGTTATTATGAAATATTACATAAAGCTGATTTTTTGACGCATTAAGCGTTTTACACAGCATATTAATTGATATTTTTTCGTTAATATGCTCATCAATATACTTTACTGCCGCTTCTGCAAGAGGATCGGTTTGAACATCCATGATGTCGTTGGTTATGATGAAGGATACCATCATGTATGCAAGCTTTATCATACTGCGTATTTGCGTTTCGTTATAGCTTGTTACTTTTCGATAATAATTTAGCATTTTATTGTCGTCAAGACCTGCTTTTTTAATGTAATCCAGTGCTTTTTCCTCATCCAATACACGGGTTCTTCCGATTAAGATATACCCGATTGCAGTATCGTTCTTCAAAATAGGTATGCAAACATCCAAAACACCGGCATAGCATATATGCCACTGAGTTTTTAGACTGTCACGACATTTTTTTAGCAGTACCATATCAGAATGAATACATCTGTTCGTACCTTGTGGGGATTTCTGAATTTCACTGCAATAGCTTGGCTTTTTCTCAGTGTGAACTGCAAGCGGATTGAACTCAGAATCAAGAACCATGATGGAAATGTTGGTTAAGATACAAAAATGCTTTATGGCGTCATTAAGCTTTTTGCTGTCATACTTAATATGCAATTCTAAAATCCTCCTTATTTACATAAGTCGCAAAGACTGTTAGACTCAATTTATGGTAGGAAATACAGTGTATATTATACCATAAGTAAAAATGCTTGCTCGCAAGGGCATTTTTACGCAGCCGTCAATAACACAGCCGACCGAAACGAGGTCGGAAAAAGCCGAAAGGCTTTAATTTCCGATAGGAAATACTGTGTATATTATAACATAAAGAATACAAGAACGCAATATTATGATTATACAAAATAGGCGGGAAGATTTTATATAATTTAGGGAAGATTGACGCTTTCATTTATGCAAGAGTTGATATAAAATATAATCATAATGATAAGTGAAAAGGAGAAAACTAAAATGTTTGATATTTCTGTTCCGATAATTAATATTACAGCCGAAGAAATGGGCTTGGAAAAGTATATTGATATGCTGAAAAGGCTGAATGCAAAGCGAGTTGTTCTTGCTATAGATAAATGCTTTCTTTCCGATACGAGAAAGGCAAAGGAATTATCCGCTCTTAAGAGGAACTGTGCTTTCTTTCATGAGCATGGATTTGAGGTCGGAGCTTGGCTTTGGACATTTTGGGTTGATGAAGAAAACAATTTTACTCATATTAGAGGAGCTTCGGGCATGGAGATTGCAACTGAGGTTTGTCCCTCCGATGCGGACTATCGCAGACACATGGGAAATTATATCGCTGATGTTGCTGATTGCGGTGTTGATTTAATTCTTTTTGATGATGATTATCGCTATCAGTTCCAGGGTTACGGAATGGGATGCCTTTGTAAAAACCACATTGAATATATGGAGAATATGCTTGGAGAACATCTTTCCGCAGACGAGCTCCCCGACTTGATTTTAAACGGTGGCACGAACCGTTACCGTACAGCTTTTTTGGCAGGAAACAAGTTTTTCTTTGAGCTTTTTGCAAAGGAAATGCGAGAATCGGTAAATCGTGTTAATCCCGAGGTTAGGCTTGGGCTTTGCTCGTGCTTCTCTTGGGATATGGACGGAGTTGATTCAGTCACCTTGGCAAAGCTGCTTGCAGGAGATACCAAACCGTTTCTTAGACTAATCGGTGCTCCGTATTGGGCGGTCAATAGAAATTGCGGAAATAGACTTCAGAATATAATTGAGCTGGAACGAATGCAGCTGAGCTGGTGTGACGGCGAAACAGAAGTTGTTTCCGAAGGGGATGCTTGGCCCAGACCGAGAACTAACTGCCCGGCAAGCTATCTTGAAATCTTCGATACTGCGCTTCGTGCGTCCGGTGGTTTTGACGGCATATTAAAATATGCGATAGACTATGTTTCCACTCCGCAGTATGAGGACGGTTATGTACAAAGACATGAAAAGAACATAGGTCTGTATGACATTATTTCCGAAAGTTTTGACGGTAAAACCGCTTGCGGAATAAGGGTTTATGAGAGAATGGAAAAATTTAAAGATATGGTTCTTTCTGCTAAGTCCAATGGAAATTATAACATTTTCAATTTATTCTTTTCTCCTGCGGCAAAGCTCCTTTCGGATAACAGTATTCCCACGGTTTACGAAGGAAGCGGTGTATGCGGCATAGCATTTGCCGAGAATGTAAGTTTGGTTTCCCCGAAAGAAATGAAAAACGGATTGATAATAGACTTAAGAGCCGCTGAAATTCTTTCTTCTCAAGGAATTGATACCGGTCTTATCGAAAAAGGTAAAAAAGTAAAAATTACACGAGAGGATTTTTGCAAAACCGGTGAGCGTTATCGGCATGACGGAAAAGCATATGAAATCTCTGTAAATGATGATGCAGAGGTTCTCAGCCAATTTGTTCAAATTGATGATAAGGGTGAGGTCGTTCGTAAAACTCCGGGATCTTATTACTACAAGAATCGTGACGGTCAGCAATTTTTGGTTCTTTCTTATGCTCCGTATGAAACTTTTTCTTCCGTTGAAAACGAGTACCGCGGTTATGTTTATACAGAACTCATTAATGAGGCAGTGGCATTGTTCGGGAAAAAACTTCCTGCATATGTGTACGGAAATCCCGATTTATATATGATAGCGAAAAAAGATAATAACTCTATGACGGTTGGACTTTGGAATATTTTCCCCGATGAAATACTGAAGCCGATTATATATCTTGATAGGGATTATTCGGAGATTTCGTTTATCAACTGCTCCGGACGGTTAGATGGCAACAAGGTATTTCTATCCGAAATTGCACAGTATGGCTTCGCAGGCTTTGAAGTAAGGTGAAGAAAGGCAATCGCATAATATGAGCTATTTATTACTTGGCGTTATTGTATTTGTTCTACTCATTGAACAGATTTTATCAAAGCAGTACAATCTTCATGCAAAACGGTATAATGTTATTTTGTTCACTGCGGTAGGATGCTTTTTTGAATTGTTATTCTTTTTGTTTAACGGTATGGGACAGCTGAATTTTCAAAAGGAGCTTTTCCCATATGCTTTAGCTTTAGCAGTAGCTTTTGGTTTGGCTTCGGTCGCGGTAGTTCTTGCAATTAAGACCGGTCCGTTATCAATTACCATGTTGGTTTATTCGTATTCTCTGCTGATTCCAACCTTTTACGG
>CABUMF010000016.1 GCA_902492655.1 uncultured Eubacteriales bacterium
GATGATACTTGGCTGGTGACGGCCCGGGAAAGTAAGTAGCTGCCGGATCTGTTCTTTTTTTGTGCAATACCATGATTGGTATCTTTATCTTTTTGCTTATTTGCAAAAAGCGATAAATCCGGTGATGATGGTACAAAGGACACACCCGTACCCATTCCGAACACGGTAGTTAAGCTTTGTTACGCTGATGATACTTGGGTGGCGACGCCCCGGGAAAGTAAGTAGCTGCCGGATCTGTCTTAGCCTTTTTGCTTTAAATTAATTAGGGCGTTTAGCTTATGCCAAACGCCTTAATTTTTTTGCCATTTTTTAAGGATTAACTCTTTTATAAGCATGGGGCTTTTCTATCTGCAAAATTTCAATAAAATCAATCGAAGAATTACTTAGCATAAATCAACCGTAAGTTGATTAAATTTATGCAGGATTTCAGTTTTTCACCCTGATAATACACACTTTGCGGATAAATATAACAAAAAATGTGAAAATTAACG
Source organism: uncultured Eubacteriales bacterium (assembly GCA_902492655.1). Lineage (GTDB taxonomy): Bacteria > Bacillota > Clostridia > HGM11514 > HGM11514 > CAKSKB01. The sequence continues at coordinate 492 of CABUMF010000016.1, forward strand.
ATTTTTCCTTGACAAACAGCGATATAAATGGTATTATTACATAGTAAGATAAGTTGACTGACGGTTGACTTAAAATTATAATTTGGAGGTTACTATTATGAAAAAATTATTGGCTTTGCTTGTAGCGTGCATTATGGTTTGTACGCTTCTCACAGCATGCGGCTCCGGCGATGGTGCCGGAGACGAAAAGGTAGTTCGTATCGGTGTTTATGAGCCGCAGTCCGGCGACAACGGCGCAGGCGGTAAGCAGGAAATTCTCGGTATGCAGTATGCAAACAGCCTCTGTCCTACAGTTGAAATCGGCGGCGAGGAATATAAGGTCGAGCTTGTGTATGCAGACAATGAATCCTCGACAGACAAGGCAGTTTCCGCTGCTTCCACACTTGTATCAAAGGGCGTATCCGTTGTTCTCGGCTCTTACGGTTCCAGCGTTGCAATAGCGGCGTCCGATACATTTGAACAGGCAGGTATTCCTGCTATCGGCGTAACCTGCACAAATCCTCAGGTTACCGAAGGAAATGAGCATTATTTCCGTATTTGCTTCCTCGATCCCTTCCAGGGCACGGTTTTGGCTAACCATGCATTTGCAAACGGTGCCAAGACGGCATATTGCCTCGGTCAGCTCGGCAACGATTATGACCAGGGACTTATCAACTACTTCAAGGAAGCTGCAGAAAAGCTCGGTATGAAGGTTATTACGGAACAGTTCCCCGAAAACAACTCCGACTTTAACTCCTACCTTACAAATGCTGCAAATGAAAATGCAGATGTAATCTTTGCTCCTTGCTCACTTTCTTATGCACAGCTTATCGTTGAGCAGGCTGCAGCTAAGGGAATGGATTGTCCTCTTCTTGCAAGCGATACTTGGGATTCCAACGTTATCATCGAAGCCGCAAAGGGCAAGAATATTAAGATTGATGTTTCAACCTTCTACGCAGAGGGCGGTAACCCCGAATTTGAAAAAGGAATTAAGGAATGGATTAACGCTGATGCAAAGAACCTTGCAAATAACGGCGGTAATGATATGATTTCGGCTGTTACAGTAATGGGTTATGATGCATATATGACAGCTCTTGAAGCTATCAAAAAAGCAGATTCCAAAGTATCTACGGATATTATGGCAGCTCTTCCCGATACAACCTACACAGGTATTTCAGGCGACATTAAGTTTGGCGAAAACGGCGATGCTGTTCGTGATGCCGCTTATATCAAGACTGTTAACACAGAAACGGCTTCTTGGGACTTCCTTTCCGTTCAGGGTGTAAAATAATTAACATTGGATTTAATAATTTCAATATTCGTGGCGGAATTTTTCCGCCATGAATATTGGTGTTTTTGGAACGTATTAATGCGTTCCGCACAAATACGGTGTGAAGCGGATTAATACGTTTCAAATTGAGGAAGGAGTATTTAAATGGCGGAATTTTTCAGTGCAAATCTGCCGTATCTGCTTGCAGGCATATCTGTTGGCGGTCAGTATGCGCTTATCGCTATCGGATATACAATGGTTTACGGTATTTTAAGACTTATCAACTTCGCCCACGGCGATGTTTTTATGGTTGCGGGGCTAATTATGGTTTATGCAACCGCATCACTTCCTATGTATATTTCTATCCCGATTGTTTTGATTGCTACGGTGATTTTGGGTTTTGTTATCGAGCGTGTTGCTTACAAGCCTTTAAGGTCGGCTCCGAGGATGTCGGTTACGATTTCGGCGATCGGCGTATCTTACCTCTTGCAAAACTGCGCTCTTTATTTTACGGGCGGCTTGCCTCAGGTTTATCCCAATATCCCGTTTTTGTCAAAATCGGTTACTCTTGCGGGCACAACCGTGAAAATGGTTACGCTTATCACTCCCGTTTTGACGATTTTGCTTGTGGCAGTGCTTGTTCTCCTTATTAACCATACCAAAATCGGAATGGCTATGCGTGCGGTTTCAAAGGATTTTGAAACGAGCCAGCTTATGGGTATTAAGATCAACTCCGTAATCAGCATAACCTTTGTTATAGGCTGTTTTTTGGCGGCGGTGGGTTCGTTGCTTTATTTCAGTAACTACACCTCCGTTATTCCTACATCCGGTGCAATGCCCGGACTGAAGGCGTTTGTTGCGGCTGTTTTCGGAGGCATCGGTTCTATACCCGGGGCGGTTATAGGTGCGTTTATAATCGGAATTTGCGAGAATATTATTAAGGGTATAGGCTGGACAACCTTTTCGGACGCTTTTACCTTCGTACTGCTCATAGTCATTCTTTTGGTTAAGCCTACCGGTATATTCGGTGAAAAGGCTACGGATAAGGTGTGAGGTGATGAACATGGGAAAAAATCTTACAGAAAAGAAAAGCCATGCCGGCAGTATTATAGCAATAGTTTTCTTTGCGGCACTTTATGTTGTGCTGTATCTTTTGGATAATGTTTTTCCGGTAAATTCAACCACACTTATGCTTGTTCCTGTTTTGAGAAAGGCGGCAATTTATTCCCTGCTTTGCGTTTCCATGAACCTTTTGAACGGCTTTACGGGGCTTTTTTCACTCGGTCAGGCAGGATTTATGCTTATCGGCGCATATACCTATGCGGCACTTACAATCCCTGCTTCAAGACATGATGCGGTGTATCAGTACTTTGACGGCGGAATAATCAAATTTTCAATTGCGGAAAAGCTGGGGAGTATTTTTGGCACAAACGGCGGAAATTTCCTCGGTGCGGTTATAGCAATAATCATTGCAGGGTTAGTTGTTGCAATTTTTGCCACTCTTATCGGTATTCCGGTATTAAGGCTGAAAAGTGACTATCTTGCTATCGCAACCCTCGGTTTTGCCGAAATCATCAGAGCTATTTTCCAGTGGGACAAGCTCGGGGGACTTACAAACGGCTCAAATCTTTTAAGAAAATATACCAATTTTAACGATATTAAAATGGTGATCGGCGGCACTACAATAAAGCTTGCGTCCATATTCCCGTTTTTGATTGCAACCATAAGTATTGCGATAATTCTGCTTCTTATAAATTCCTCTTACGGAAGGGCATATAAAGCTATCCGTGACGATGAAATTGCGGCGGAAGCAATGGGAATTAACCTTTTTAAGCATAAAATGCAATCTTTCATTGTTTCAAGTTTCTTTGCAGGTGTCGGAGGCGCTTTGCTTGCAATGTTCCAGACAACCATTCAGGCGTCCGCCTTCAAAACTGCCATGACCTACGAGATTTTGCTAATGGTTGTAATCGGAGGTATCGGCTCTGTTTCGGGAAGCTGTATAGCCGCATTTTTGTATATTGCTTGCTCGGAATGGTGGCTGAGATTTTTGGACAGCGGTTCCGTGCTCGGCATATCCGTGCCCTTCTTCCGTGACGGATTCAGAAAGGTTGTTTTTTCGGTAATCATCATGGTTATTGTGCTGTTTTTCTCGAAGGGCATTATGGGCAATGAGGAGCTGTCCTTCCGCGGCTTGACAAGGCGTTTTTCAAAGAAGAAAAAATCTGTCGCAGGAGGTGACGCAATTGAGTAATACGGTGCTTAATGTCCAAAATGTTACTATGCAGTTCGGCGGTGTTGTTGCGGTTAATAATTTGTCAATGCATGTAAACGAGGGTGAAATAGTCGCTCTTATCGGCCCTAACGGTGCCGGGAAAACAACCGCATTTAACTGTATTACAGGCGTTTACGAGCCGACAAACGGCGAAATTGATTTCTGCGGCAACAAGATTGTTGCAAATCACCCGAGCGGCAAAATGAAAAAGCTTTATGCCGGAACAAATGCCGAAATGTATGCAAAAAACCGCGTGATTTCACCAACTCCCGACAAGATTACAAAGCTTGGTATTGCCCGAACCTTCCAGAATATCAGGCTTTGGAAAAGCATGACGGTTTTTGAAAACGTTCTCACTGCAAAGCATATGAGAGCAAAGCATAATATTTTCTCTGCAACCTTCAGATTTTCCGCAAAGGAAGAACGGCGAATGAGAGAGGAAACCGAACAGCTTCTTCGGGAGCAGAATTTGTGGGAATTTCGAGATGAGCTTGCTGTCAGCCTTCCTTACGGACTGCAAAGAAGGCTTGAAATAGCGCGCGCTCTCGCAACGGAGCCTAAGCTTCTGCTGCTTGACGAGCCTGCCGCCGGCATGAATCCTCAGGAAACCCTTGAGCTTTCCGAATTCATTGCCGAAATAAGGCATAAATATAACCTGACCGTTCTTATGATTGAGCATCATATGGATTTGGTTATGGAAATTTCGGACAGGATTTATGTCCTCGATTTCGGTAGCCTTATCGCAGAAGGTACTGCAGAGGAAGTTCAGAAGAATCCTAAGGTTATAGATGCGTATCTGGGGGTGACGGAGGATGAGTGATTTCCTTAAAATAGATAATCTTAAAGTAAATTATGGCGGAATCGAGGCGGTTAAGGGAATTTCAATAGATGTGCCCGAAGGAAAGATTGTTACGCTTATAGGTGCAAACGGAGCAGGAAAAAGCTCCACTTTGCGAACAATTTCAGGTCTTGTTAAGCCCAAATCAGGTACCATTACCTTTTGCGGCGAGGATATAACCGCAAAGGATCCTACATCTATCGTGTCAAAAGGTATTACTCTTGTGCCGGAAGGAAGAAGGATTTTTCCCGACCTTACGGTAAAGGAAAACCTTCGCATAGGAGCGTATCTTCGTAAGGACAATATCGAAGACGATCTTAACTGGGTATATGAGTTATTTCCGAGGCTTCATGAACGAGAGTGGCAGCACGGCGGAACGCTTTCGGGCGGTGAGCAGCAAATGCTTGCTGTTGGGCGCGCACTTATGAGCCGTCCCAAGGTTATCATGATGGACGAACCGTCCCTCGGGCTTGCACCCCTTGTTGTACAGAGCATTTTTGAAATAATCAAGACGGTTAATAAGCAAGGCATAACTGTGCTTCTTATCGAGCAGAATGCAAATATGGCGCTTCAGATTGCCGATATTGCCTATGTTCTTGAAACGGGCAGAATAACAAAAATCGGCACCGGTGCTGAGCTTTTGGCTGATGAAAGCATCAAAGAAGCGTATCTTGGAAAATCAAAGTAATCTAAAAAACAATCATAATGAAAATACTGCCTCAAAAAAGTGAGGCAGTATTTTATTTGTTATCAGAAAATATTGGTGCTTTTGAATTTTTCAAATTCTTCTTCCTGTTCACGCATTTGCTTCATTCTTTCGGCTCTTCTTTTACGCCTTTTTCTCAGGTTTCTTTGTCTTATGATGAGCAAAATTATGAAGAATATTACAAGAACGGCAATGAGCACAAACAGGATTTTAAATCCGCCAAGCCAGTTAAAGAATGTTTTAATATAGCTTTTTTCAACGGCTCTGTCGGAATACAGCTCTATGGTGCTTACCGTTGCGCCGTTATACGAAACGGTAGCATACCCCAGCTTTTCATTTTTTTCTATAGGCGCTTCAAGCTTTTTCGTAAGTGTAATATCGTACTTCAAATCGCCTTCTCCGGTTCCTTTCGGAAGATAAGCTTCTTTTGTTACGGGGGTTGTCAGAAGAATTCTGCCGTCGCCCGACGCATTCTTGACATTTTTTTCAACTATTATCTGATTTGCGGAAATGTACTTGAAATTCTCATAGTTTTTGAAGAAATACTGGAACAGCTGTTTTGCATCGACAAACGATGTCATTGTTCCGTCATCCTTGTCCTCACAGCCCATTACAACCGCAATAATTGAGTGTTCCCCGTCTGTTGCGGATGCGGCGAGGGTTCTGTTCGCTTCATCGGTGTAGCCTGTTTTGATACCGGTTGCGTTTTCATAGTAATAATCAAGGTTTACATATCGGCTCACAAGATGATTTGTGCTTGCATATGTAAGCCCTGTCGATTCCATTTCAAAAGACCAAAGCCCTACTATGTCTGCAATTTCAGGATGCTTCATGGCTTCTTTTGCAATAAGCGCCATGTCATAGGCGGTTGTGTAATGATTATCGTCATGCAGACCGTTTGCGTTTACAAAGTTTGTGTTTTGGCAGCCAAGCTCCTTTGCACGAGCGTTCATCATCTTTACAAATTCCTCAATCGAGCCGCCTACATACTCTGCAAGAACATTTGCGGCATCGTTTGCGGAAGGAATTAAAAGTGCGTGCATAAGAGTATCCACGGTTTCAATATCTCCCGGGTTTAGGTCAACATTAGTACATTCATATTTATTAATGCCTGCAACTGCCGTTTCCGAAACAACAACAGTGTCATCCATGCTTTTATTTTCAACCGTAAGCAAAGCCGTCATGATTTTTGTCATGGACGCAGGGTACATTTTTTTGTCCTTGTCCTTATCGAACAAAACATAATCCGATGTCATGTCGATAACCACTGCAGTCTTGCTGTTCGGAGCAAGGTTTGATTCCGAAGATTTATTGCTTGAATCCTCGCTTTTTTCCGCAAAGGCTGTCATACAGGAAAATACTATGGAAAAAATCATTATAAGAGCAACCGCTGCATGAAGTCTTTTGCCCAAAATATAAGTTTTCAATAAATTCACCTCATTTTTAAATGCTTTATTACATTATAACAGAAAAAAGATTTGAGTGGGGCATTTTACAATAAACTTAAACAATCTGTAATACACCTGCAAATTTTGATGTTGACTAAAGCAAATTAATACTGTATAATATATTTAATTGAAATAAAAAGAAGGGATTTTGATTTTATGAAGAGAATTTTATGTGTTATTTTGGCGATTATGATTACAGCAACGCTTTTTGTACCGGCTTTTGCGGAAGCCGATGTAAAATCGGAGGAATCGGTTTTAAGTATAAACGGTCAGATTTCGGGAAGCATTAAGGCGGGCTACGCAAGCATTGATACCTCTTTTGTAAACAGCGGCAGTACAGACGCTTTAGTTACCATGATTTTAACCGAGTACGAGGATGTCGGCGGATATAAAAGAATGGTTTCGTCCGCTTCGGAGGCAAAGCTTATTCCTGCCGGCAAAACCGTGCGTGTCAACCCGGGAATAACCGTATCGTCCGATGACGCAATAGTGAAATATTTTGCATACGAAACGGCTACACTTAAGCCGATTGCGGTTGAAAGCTTTGTTACAAAGAGCTATGTGTTAAAGGGAACGGTTGATAACGAAACAATCTACAAGATTTTTTCGTTTAAAGACATAAGCAGTCCCGTGATTGACAATACAGAGGTTAAAGATCTTTCTTCGCCGAGTATTTGCACATGGTATGGGGATAAGGCATCGGCTACATCAATAACAATGGATGACGGAATGTACGATGCGGCCCTTAAGTATCTCAAGCTTTTCAAAAAGTACAATGTGCACGGAACCGAAATGATGATGGCAAAAAACATAGCAAACGATGACGGTACTTTGAAGTCGGAAGATACGGTCAAGAAATGGCAGGACATTTTTGATACCGGCTACATTGACCTCGGAAACCACTCTTTCAATCATACAATAAGATACAACAATAACGACTATACACAGCAAGAACTGGAGCACGATATTCTTGATGCGTATGCCGTGCTTGCAAAGTACTTCCCGACGCAGAGCTTAATAACATACGCAACGCCGTGGGGACAAAATGCAGAGAAAGCATTAACTGAAATAAGGAAAAATCATTACGCAAACCGTTCTGCCGGCGGAGATATTGTGAGCGGTAAAACTCCAAGTGACTTTTATCAGATTCCTACCATAGCGGTTCAGTACGGCACTTCCGTTTCGACGCTGAACGCAAGAGTTGACAAGGCAATAGCCTCGGGCGGCTGGAATACGGAGCTTTATCACGGTATCGGCAGTTCGACCTCGGGAGATTCCAAGTATTTGACCAATCTTACAAATATGGAGGAGCACCTTGAGTACATAAATTCAAAGGCTGACAAGGTTTGGGCAGGAAGCTTTACTGAGGTTACAAAGTACATTTACGAAAGAGATTCAGCTTCCGCAAAACAGCTCTGGGCAACAAATTCAAGTATCGGAATCAAGGTTACGGACGGCGTTGAGGATGATGTTTTTGATTTCCCCCTTACCTTAAAGGTAAATGTTCCCGCATCCTGGAGCGGAACGGCTTTAGTAAAGCAGGATGGATCAAGCGAGGAGACGAAAGTGTTTTCAGAGAGCGGCAAAAACTATGTGTACGCAAATATTATTCCCGATAAAGGATATGCTGTAATAAGTAAATAGGGAAAGGATCTGACGCTTAATAGAACCGGTGGTATAAAAACGTACAGATTATTCAGTCCTCAAAAATAGGGTGTAGCAAAATAATTTTGCTACACCCTTTTGGATTGCTGTAATTATGTATCAAAAAATTAACCCATGTAATCCCATTCGTCGCCGATAAACTTTCTTGCAACCACAGGGAAAACAAGCATAATCGGTATCATAAGTATGCCGAGAACGCTTCCGCCATAGAAGAAGAAGTAGAAGCTGCATACACAAAGTGCAGTAACCATAAGAACACCGTAAAGATACTGCTTCTTTGTCGCCAGAAGTGCAATGTAGACGAACGAGTAAGCGGCTATAACCAGACCAATGAGAAGCAAACAGATGTTAAATCCGGTATTAACAACCTCGAACGACACGCCGTCAGCAAAGCTTAAGGTGATATTAGGATTGAGCCCGAGAACACCTAAAATAAAATAAGCTGCTCCGAGTGCCAAGTTGGCAACAAACGAAATTATTATCCACGCTGTTGTTGCGGGAGTAAATCTTGCAACTCGTCTCTCATTTGAAAATGAACTGCCGCCGCAAGAAGGGCAAACAACCTCATCATTCTTTACAATTTTTCCGCAATCTTTACAATACATAAGTTTTCCTCCAAAATTATCTCGCCAATCGGCATCCGCCGAAGCACACATAAAATCATAATATTATAATATCACAAATGATAGTATTTTGTCAACGGTCAACGAGAAAATTTTTCAAATATTTTGTCATTTATGCTCTTGCCGCCTTGATTTTTTCGACAAATTCCTTAGCGGTTTTTGTAATCAGGGCATAATCGCCTGTTTTTGCGCCGCCGGTGAGGCAGGTTCCGGCACCTACGGCAACTACTCCGTTTTTGAACCACTGGTCAACATTGTCCAAGCTTACGCCGCCGGTGGGCATAATTTTTGCCTGAGGAACAGGGCCGTGAAGCGCCTTAATCATTTTGGGGCCGAACGCATCGCCGGGGAACAGTTTAACAATGTCAGCTCCGTATTCCATAGCTTCAATCATTTCCTTAACGGTCATAACGCCGGGCATACAGGGAACCGCATAGCGATTGCAGCATTTGATTGTGTTTACATCAAGGTACGGGCTTACTATGTACTGCGCACCGGAAAGAATGGCGATTCTTGCGGTTTCGGAATCCAAAACAGTACCTGCGCCGATGATCATTTCGCCGTTTTTATATTCATCGCTGAGTGCTTCAATAATTTTGTGAGCCTTCGGAACGGTAAAAGTCATTTCAATGGCATTTATGCCGCCCTCCAAACAAGCGTCTGCAATGCGCTTTGCCTGATCTTCGCTGTCTGCACGCACAACGGCAACAATGCCTGTTTCGCAAATTCTTGTAATTACTTTCTGTTTATCCATAGTGACATCTCCTAATAAAAATATTATTACATAATATATTTTATCACAGAATTAACTAAATGTAAACGGTTTTATTGACATTTTTCAAAAAAAATGATAACATATATATATGTAATATTGATTTTTGAGCCTTCTGTGCGTAACTATATGAGGAAAAGACATCAAAAAAACGCACGTGGACGCAACAATCTCTTATCATTCTTGCCCTGCCGATAAGAGAGATTTAATTGTTATTTATGCCTTGCAGGGCGGCAGAACGGAGATTATAGTAGTGAACATTCTGGCTATAGAATCCTCTTGTGACGAAACCGCTGCCGCGGTCGTGCGTGACGGGAGAGAGGTTTTGAGTGATGTGATTGCCACATCCGCCGAGCTTCACAAAAAGTACGGCGGTGTTGTGCCTGAGATTGCATCGAGAAAACATATGGAATATATCAATTCGGTTATTGATGAGGCTGTAAAGAGTGCAGGAATCGGCTTTTCCGATATTGATGCGGTGGCTGTAACATACGGCCCGGGGCTTATCGGAGCGTTGCTTGTGGGCGTATCCGCCGCAAAGGCTCTTGCATTTGCGCTGAAAAAGCCTTTAATTGCCGTTCATCACATAAAAGCACACATCAGTGCAAATTATATAGAATATCCGCAGTTGTCGCCGCCTTATGTGGGTCTGGTTGCATCGGGAGGTCACAGTCACATAATTTTGGCTAAGGACTATATGGATTTTGAGGTTATAGGAAGAACTCGTGACGATGCCGCAGGAGAAGCTTTCGACAAGGTTGCAAGGGTAATCGGAATAGGTTATCCGGGCGGCCCGCTTCTTGAAAAGCTTGCGCAGTCCGGCAATCCTTCAGCCTTCAGTTTTCCGAGGGTTAAATTTGACAATTTTGATTTCAGCTTCAGCGGAGTTAAAACTGCGGTTATAAACACGCTTCACAAGGCAGAGCAGAGAAAAGAAACCGTAAACAGCGCAGACCTTGCCGCTTCTTTCCAAGAGGCAGTTACAGATGTTTTGGTTGAGCATACGGTTTCTGCCGCAAAGCATTACGGGGTGAAAACCGTTGCCATGGCAGGAGGCGTTGCTGCAAACGGCTATTTAAGGGCAAAATTCAAAAAAAGCTGCGAAAGAGAAGGAATGGATTTTGTTTATCCGAGGCCGAGATTTTGCACAGACAATGCCGTAATGGTCGGATGTGCGGCATATTTCATGGCATCTGAGGGCAAATTTTCGGATATGTCATTAAACGCCTATGCAACATTGCCGTTTTAATCGTTTGACATAATTCAATGGTTTTCCAAAGTATTATGTTAACCCAACATATATGTTTTGAGGATTTGCTAAGTCGCATCGGAAAATTATTTTTTGAGAATAACTTTTATGCAAAAAATGTGGATAACTCATTAAATCGGCAATAAAAAAGGGTTGTTTATGTGAATAACTTTGTGGATATGTGGATTTTTGAAGCAAATTATCCACAATTATCAGGCTTTTTGATATTAGTTTATAAAACACAATATATTGTGTAAAAATATAAAATCAAGTATTTACGGCATTTTTTTAATGTTACCATAATATTTTTGCGGAGGTTAACAGTGGAAATTAAAAATGTACCTACAGCGGTTATAAGAAGGCTTCCGAGATACTATCGTTTTTTGGAAGAATTGAAAAAGAGTGATGTCAGCAGAATTTCATCCAGAGAGCTCAGTGAGCGCATGGGTGTAACGGCATCGCAGATAAGGCAGGATTTGAATTTCTTCGGCGGTTTCGGTCAGCAAGGGTATGGCTATAATGTCAACTACCTTTATAATGAAATCGGGAACATCCTTGGGGTCAACACGCCCACACCGGTTATAATAATCGGTGCCGGAAATTTGGGACAGGCGCTTGCTAAATATCCGTCTTTTAAAAAGCGCGGTTTTATCATTCGCGCCATGTTTGATATTGCGCCGGCGGTTGTGGGAAGTGAAATCGGCGGGATACCGGTTTACCACATAAATTCCCTTGAGGAATACATGAAGAACAACAAAATCAGCATCGCCATTCTGACGCTTACAAAACATGCGGCTCCGGAGGTTGCAAAGCGTCTTTGTGCCTGCGGAATAAAGGGAATAATGAACTTTTCGTATATAGATCTGGGCATACCGGGCAGCGTTGCGGTTGAAAATGTTCACATGAGCGACAGCCTTATGACGCTTTCTTACAAAATCACAAACTGCGGCGACGCCGAAACAAAGGAAGATTAGAGGTGGTATAGGCAATGAAGATATTGTTTTGTGCATCGGAATGTTTTCCTTTTTTCAAGTCCGGAGGGCTTGGCGATGTTGCATATTCTCTCCCCCGTGCGCTTGTGAAAAAGGGCTTGGATGTTAGGGTTATTTCTCCAAAATATCAGGATATGCCGGAAGAATACAAGCAAAAATTGGAGCTTATTGATGAGTTTTCGGTTCCGGTGGGCTGGAGAAATCAATATGTCGGGCTTTTGCATACCGAGCTTGACGGAGTGCATTTTTATTTTATTGATAATGAGTATTATTTCAAACGAGGCGGCGCGTACGGCTACTATGATGACGGAGAAAGATTTGCGTATCTTTCCCGCGCGATGACGGAAGCTGCAAAGCATATACCGGACTTTGTGCCTGAAATCATGCACTGCAATGATTGGCAGACCGCACTTATTCCCATGTTTTTAAGGCATTTTTACAGCTCGGATCCGCTTCTTTGGAACACAAAAACGGTTTTAACCATTCACAACCTCAAATTCCAGGGCGTTTTTTCGCCGGATGTGCTTACAGAGCTTTTGGGTGTGGATATGGGTTATAATTCCGAGGATAAAATGAAATACTATGACGGTGTGTCCTACATGAAAGCAGGCATTGTTTTTTCCGATCGTGTTACAACCGTCAGCAAAACCTATGCATCTGAAATCCAAACCGAGTTTTTCGGAGAAGGACTTGACGGGCTTTTGCGCAAATACAGCTACAAGCTCAGCGGTATAGTCAACGGAATTGATTATTCCGTTTTTTCGCCGTCCAAGGATAAAGAAATTTTCAAAAAATACTCGGTAAAAAGCATTGCCGGAAAGGCGGTTAACAAGCAAGAGCTTCAAAAAATGCTTGGGCTTGAGGAAAATATTCAAAGACCGCTTATCGGCATAATTTCCCGCCTTGAAAAGCAAAAGGGGCTTGACCTTGTTGCAAGGATTTTTGATGAGCTTATGGGTGCTACGGATGTTCAATTTGTGGTTCTCGGCACAGGAAACCGCGGATATGAGGATATGCTCAAGTATTTCGGCGCAAAATATAAGGGAAGGGTATCTGCCAACATAATGTTTTCAAATGACCTTTCCAAAAAGATATATTCGGGCTGCGATATGCTGCTTATGCCTTCGCTTTTTGAGCCCTGCGGCTTAAGTCAGCTTATTGCGCTTCGATACGGCACAATACCGATTGTAAGAGAAACGGGAGGACTTAAGGATACGGTAATTCCTTATAATGAGTTTGAGATGACGGGCAACGGTTTTTCCTTTGCCAATTTCAACGCCCACGAGATGCTTGGTGTTATTAGGTATGCGCTTGACATCTACAGTCGTCCCGAGCATTGGAAAAAGATTGTCAAAAATGCGATGAATTCAGATTACAGCTTTGATAAATCGGCTGATGAATACATTTCGCTTTACAACGGTCTATGTGAAAGAAAGGATTGATTTAATGAGAATAACCAAGGAAAGAATAAAGGATGATTTTATAAATAAGCTTTGTTCGCTCTATGCCTGCGGTGTTGAGAATTCTTCAAAGCTTCAGCAGTATAATGCGATAGGCTCGGTTTTGAGAGATTATATTTCGGTTGATTGGAAGAACACCAAAAAGCAGTATGCGGAAAATGAAGTAAAAAAGATATATTATTTTTCTCTTGAGTTTTTGACAGGTAAGTTTCTCGACACAAATCTTATCAGTCTTAATATAAAGAAAGAGGTTAAAGAGGCTCTTGCGGAGCTTGGAATTGATATTGAAGAGCTTAGAAAGGTCGAGATTGAGCAAGGTCTTGGAAACGGCGGTCTGGGAAGGCTTGCAGCCTGCTTTATGGACTCGATGAGCTCAACCCAAATCCCTGCAATGGGCATGGGTATAAGATACAGGTACGGTCTTTTTAAGCAGAAGATTGTTAACGGGTATCAGGTTGAACAGTCCGACGATTGGCTTAAAAACGAGAATGTTTGGGAGGTCAGACGGGAGGATGAGGCTGTAAAGGTCAAATTCGGCGGCAGAGTTAATATTTGGGGCGAGAACGGAAAATACAAAGTCAACTTTACAGATTACGACGAGATTCTTGCCGTTCCTTACGATACGCCGATTATCGGATATGACAATCATAATGTAAATACGCTTCGTCTTTGGAAGGCGGAGGTAATTGATGACGATACGTTTGATTACAGAACTTTCGCATCGGGCGATTACATGAAGGCGATTGAAAAGCGTTCAAATGCCGAGTTTATTTCGTATGCGCTTTATCCCGATGATTCCAACGAAAACGGTAAGCGAATGAGAATACGCCAGGAATACTTCTTTGTAAGTGCAGGATGTCAGAGTATTATTCGCGAGCATAAAAGGAAGGGGCTTGCAGTAAACCGACTTCACGAATACGTTGCAATCCAGATAAACGATACACACCCCGCAATGGCTGTTGCAGAGCTTATGAGGCTTTTAATGGATGAAGAGGGTATAGAGTGGGATGAGGCGTGGAACATCACCAAAAACACCGTTGCGTACACAAATCATACCATTATGGCGGAAGCTTTGGAAAAATGGGAAGTTTCGTATATCCAGTCGATAATGCCGAGGATATATCAGATTATTGAAGAAATTGACAGACGGTTCAGGCTGTTCCTTAACGAAAGATTTAACGGTGACAGCGGAAAAATCGAGTCTATGGCGGTTATTTCGAGCGGAAAAATACGCATGGCTCATTTGGCGATTGTAGGCGGCTACAGCGTAAACGGCGTTGCGTGGCTCCATACCGAAATTCTTAAGAATAAGGAGCTTCATTCCTTCTATGAGATTTATCCCGAGAAGTTTAACAACAAAACAAACGGTATCACTCACAGAAGGTGGCTTATTAGCGCAAACCCCGCTCTCTCGGATGCAATCACCGAAAAAATCGGCAAGGATTGGATTAAGGACACTTCTAAGATGAATGAGCTTTTGAAATTTGCCGATGATAAGCAGTTCCTCGAAAAGCTCAGCGATATTAAGCATCAGAACAAGGTTAGGCTTGCAAAATATATTAAAGAAACAACAGGCGTTGATGTTAACCCCAATGCCGTGTTCAATGTTCAGGTTAAGAGAATGCACGGCTATAAGCGGCAGCTTCTGAGTATTCTTTATGTTATTAAGCTGTATAATGACCTTCTTGCAAATCCGGAGCTTGATATTTGTCCCAAGGTGTTTATTTACGGTGCAAAGGCTTATCCTTCCTATAAGCTTGCAAAAGAGGTAATAAAGCTTATAAACTCCGTGGCGGACAGAATAAACAACGATGCCCGTGTAAACAACAAGCTAAAGGTGGTTTTCCTTGAAAATTACTGCGTTGATCTTGCTGAAAAAATAATTCCTGCCGCAGATGTAAGCCTTCAGATTTCAACCGCTTCAAAGGAAGCCTCCGGCACCGGCAATATGAAGCTCATGATGAACGGCGCAATCACATTGGCAACTATGGACGGAGCTAATGTTGAGATATTCCGTGAGGTGGGTGAGGACAATATTGTTATATTCGGCATGAGCTCCGATGAGGTAATAAATCGGTCTGCCGATTATAATGCAAAGCGTATTTTGGACAGTAATCCTGCGCTTAAGAATGCTGTTACGCAAATTCAAAGCGGATACTTCGGAGTTCCAAATTCCGAATTTTTTGAGGTTATAAACGATATAACCAATGCAAACGATCCGTTCTGCGTTCTTGGGGACTTTGACGCTTTTTGCAAAGCGGAAGAAATTATGGATGCAAAATACAGAGATGCTGACGGTTGGAGAAAGTCCATGCTTGTCAACATTGCAAAATCGGGAGTTTTCTCGAGCGACAATACAATAAGAAATTACGCAAAGGATATTTGGCATATTCCGCCGTTTGAGGTGAAGGGCGAATGAGCATACGCTATAATTCCGGCGAAGACTGGTTCAAGTATCCCTTCGGCGCAGTAAAATGCAATACAGAGGTTACCTTCCGCATTGTTGCGGAGGGTAACCCTTTTGCTGTGTTTTTTGTTGCCGACGGGGAGAAGATACAAATGGAAAAGAGTGAGTATGACTCTTTTGTTTGCAGGTATCGTGCTCCCGACAAGGGATGCCTTGTTCATTATCATTTTGAGGTTTGCTATGATGATACCGTCATTTTGGGAAAGGGAGAAGGCTTTGGTGCGTCTGTCGGCAGTGATAAGGAATTTCAGCTTACGGTTTATGAGGAAAAACACATCCCGGATTGGGTTAAATCCTCCGTTTGCTATCAGATATTTCCGGACAGATTTTGCAGAATCGGCGATACGCCATTTAAAAAAGATGCATTTGTATATGAAAATTGGAGCGATTTGCCCGAATACAGGAAAAATAATGACGGAAGCATATCGCAGTGGGATTTTTTTGGCGGAAATTTCAAAGGGATAGAAAGCAAGCTCCAATATCTTCATGAGCTTGGAATAAATCTTATTTATCTTAATCCGATTTTTTCCGCACGAAGCAACCACCGATACGATACATCTGATTATTTGAATGTGGATTGCACCCTTGGTACCAATGAGGATTTTGCAAGCCTTGTAAGGAAGGCAAAAAGCCTTGGTATCAGGATTATTCTTGACGGTGTTTTTAATCACACGGGTTGTGACAGTATATATTTTGATATAAATGATACCCATGGAGGGGGAGCATACCACAACGGTGAGTCTGCATACAGAAACTGGTACACATTTTTTGAGGACGGGAGCTATGAATGTTGGTGGGGAGTCAGCGATTTACCTGCGGTAAATGAGTCGGAGCCGAGCTATAAGGAATTTATAATTACCGGCAAAAATTCAGTTATCCGAAATTGGTTTTCGTGCGGTATTGACGGCTGGAGGCTTGATGTGGCAGACGAGCTGCCCGATGAGTTTTTGAAGCTGTTCAGAAGCGAATGTCGAAAGATAAACCCCGAAAGCTATGTTCTCGGAGAGGTGTGGGAAGACGCAAGCAACAAGGTTTCCTACGATAAGCTGAGGGAATATTTTACTGCAGATGAGCTTGACGGTGTTATGAATTATCCCTTCCGTGAAGGCGTTATTGCGTTTGAAAAAGGAGAAATTTCGGCAAAGCAACTTGCACAGAAGCTTCTTGAATTGTCTGAAAACTATCCTTTGGATAATATGCTTTCCTGCTTAACCGTTTTGGGCACGCACGACAGCGAGAGGATTTTAACTGCGCTTTCGGAAAGATTTGATGCGCTAAAAAGAGCCGTTGCGCTACAGATTGTCTACACCGGGGTTCCGTGCGTGTATTACGGAGATGAGGCAGGCGTTTTAGGGGGAAAGGATCCCGATAACCGCAGAACCTATCCTTGGGGGCATGAAAATGCCGAGTTGATGTCCTGGTACAAAAATATGATTGATGTCAGAAAAAGATATTCGATTTTAAGCGACGGGAGAGCGTGGTTCGGAAATATCGGAGACGATGTTTTTTATATCAAGCGATTTAATGAAAATGATATGTTTTATGTCTTTGTAAATCGTGGAGAAGCAGAAGCATCGACTGATTGGGGAGAAGAGCTTTTCGATATTTATACAAAAGAAAAAATAAACGGCTCAATAACAATTAAGCCGCACGAAATAAGATTTTTTACAAGTAAAATTTAAAAGGAAAAAGGCATACCCGTCGATATGCCCCTCTAATTTCCAACATGACGTCACTTGTTTAATTATAAGATTAATTGCTTTGGCTTGCTGCCTCAAAGCTTGTAATTTCATACACTGTTACAGGCATACCGTCTGAACCGGTTTCTTCACCGACCTTTGTGTAGGCAGGAGAACCGGAGGCAAAAGCCGTATCAGCTGCAAGCTTAGTGATTTCAAGTGTTGGTTTTGAGTAGTTTTTCATTTTTGAAAGCCCCCAAACTCTTAAAATAGGTAATCAAACTTGATATAAATATATACCATACAACGATTACAAGAACATTATACCAGTTTTTTTTCAATTTGTAAAGTGTTTTTTTAAAAAAATTTGAAATTAGTTAAATTGCACATAACAAGTATCTGATTTTTGTCCAAATTATCCAAAAATCAGACATTAAATCTGAATAAAACAACATCTCCGTCACAGAAAACATACTCTTTTCCTTCCGAACGAACAAGTCCCTTTTCTTTTGCGGCGTTGTAGCTGCCGCAGGCAATAAGGTCATCGTAAGAAACAACCTCGGCACGAATGAAGCCTTTTTCAAAGTCCGAATGTATTTTACCCGCCGCCTGGGGCGCCTTTGTGCCGTTTGTGATTGTCCATGCCCTGACCTCCTTCGGCCCGGCAGTAAGATAACTGATAAGCCCCAAAAGCTTATAGCTTGCTTTTACAAGACGGTCAAGACCGGATTCCGACAAACCCATCTCGGATAAGAACATTAACTTTTCGTCGTCCGGAAATTCCGCAATTTCCTGCTCCATTCCGGCGCAAATCGGCAGAACCTCAGCGCCTTCCGAATCCGCTATTTCCTTTACTACCTTAACAAATTGATTATTTTCGATACCGTTTGCAAAATCGTCTTCCGAAACATTTGCGGCATATAGAACCTTTTTTCGTGTGAGAAGCTGCATATCGGAAATGCATTTTTCTTCATCCTCCGAAAGCTCAACCGTGGACGCTGCTTTTCCTGCATCGAGTGCGACTTTTATTCTTTTCAGAACATCTACGGTTTCGGCAAGGGATTTATCGTTTTTAGCCATCTTCACACCCTTTTCAAGGCGTTTGTCAACAGCCTCCAAATCCGCAAGAACAAGCTCTAAGGTAATGGTTTCTATATCGCGCTTGGGGTCAATCGAGCCTTCCACGTGCACAATGTTTTCATCTTCAAAGCATCGTACAACGTGTACGATTGCGTCAACCTCTCTTATGTGTGAAAGGAACTTGTTCCCCAGTCCTTCACCTCTGCTTGCGCCCTTAACAAGACCTGCAATATCAACAAATTCCACAACTGCCGGAGTGATTTTTTCGGGCTGATATATCTTTGCAAGAGTGTCAAGGCGCTCATCAGGCACCGCTACCATGCCGACATTCGGCTCAATAGTGCAAAACGGGTAGTTTGCAGATTCTGCCCCCGCTTTTGTAATTGCATTAAACAATGTGCTTTTTCCGACATTCGGAAGACCGACTATACCAAGTTTCATAATTTATCATATCTCCTTGATTTATCAATGTTTCAGCTGATCAGGCTTTGCTCTTTTGCTCAGAAAAAGCCGGTGTAAGCCGAAAAGGTTTATTATACCATAAGTAAAAATGCTTGCTTGCAAGGGCATTTTTACGCAGCCGTCAATAACACAGTTCGTGCAAAGCACGAAAGGGCAACGCCCAAAGACTTGCTTTGCAAGGATTTCTGTGTATATTATACCATATCGGCTTTAATTTATCAATAGTAATATTCAAATAATTTACTACTGTTTCGTGCATCGTACAACGATGCGGTTTTGTCCGCTGTATGTGCAAGTAAAGAGAGTCAAATCGCTTTTGGATGCGGTCAATTTATCCAACTCGTGTTTAGAAAGCTTCTCAATTTCCGTAACATTGTAACGGTACATTGTACCGTTAACATCCAGAAACTGAACCTCATCGCCTGCTTTGATATTTTTCAAATCGCCGAAATGGCGACCGTAATTATGTGCCATAATAATCAATCTACCGTCTTTAGCCGTACCGCTGTACCTGCACGCGCATTTTTTGAGGTTTTCATAGTTCCATTCTGCGGCAACCGGCACCTCAATTTCAAGTGACGGAACCGACACAACACCCACAATATCAATGCCGTCCGAAATTCGCGTGGGCATTGTTCCTTCTTCTGCTTCTGCGGTGACGGATATTTCATCCAACATTTGATTTTCCAAATTACTGAGAATTTCGGCTGTTTCTTGCGCCGCGCGGTAAGACATCAATTCGTTGAATCCCCAAAGCAGAAAAGCCGACAAAATCAACAACAAGCCGATTGAGATTAATGCTACTGCCGTTTTTTTGGATTTTTTCATGACTTTTCCCTCCTGTTTTTAGGTAGAAAAGCCAGTCCGCATAACAAAAACAAAATGCCCGCAACCGCCAGAACAGGCACCGGCCAATTCAAACTGCCCGTTTGCGGAATAGACAATGCTTCCTCATAAAAGCCGTCGCTACTTGAGGGCATATCATCGTTTATGGCAGGAATAAACGGTTCGGGCGGTATTCCGGGATCGGTTTCATCCTCGGTATAAGTGTTTGTAACGATAAATTCGCTGTCTGCCAAGTAGTCTGCCGAATATCCCGAAACGGCGTCCTCCGTGACAGTATAAGCCCCG
Organism: uncultured Eubacteriales bacterium; assembly: GCA_902492655.1. GTDB lineage: Bacteria > Bacillota > Clostridia > HGM11514 > HGM11514 > CAKSKB01. Next base: position 20,588 of record CABUMF010000016.1, read on the forward strand.
TCCGACGGGACATCGGAAAAAACGCCTTTCCATTCGCCGTCTTTTGAAAGGGTAAGGGAGCGGTAAATACTCCCGTCTTTTATCAAATTCACCGTTATGCTTTGCGGCCGCTTGCCTGCGGCGTTTTTGTTGTCATTCCATATTTTTCGTACGGAAATATCCGTAAGCGACGGATTTGTGGGTTCCGGCTGTTCGTTTTTCGGCACATCCGTCGGATATGAATTTGTAATCACATATCCTTTTGTGGCATTTCCGCTGTATGTAACAGCGTATTTTTCGTCGATTTCTTCATATATGCTGTACCATGCGTTTTTCGGCACATCCGAAAACTCGTACTGCCAGCCGTTTTGTTCGGACAGCTCGGCAGAGCGGAATGTTTTCCCGTCTTTTATTAAATTTACCGTAATTTTGTTCGGTCGTACCCCGTCCGCATTATCTTTGTCGTCCCAAACCTTTTTCACCGAAATTCCGATGATTGACGGATCAGCCGGATTAAGCGGTGGTTCATCCTCGCCCTCGCCCAATGTGTTGGTAATGGTATATATATTGCCGTTTGTTCGGGAGTACGAAACATAATAGCCCTCCGATGAAATTTCCTTAACCGTATATTTTGCATCGGGAAGATTGTCAAAACGGTAATTCCAGTTATTTGAACTGCTTAACTGCGCCGTTTTAAAAACCGTGCTGTCCTTAATCAGCTGTATGGTTATGCTGTTCGGACGCTGTCCGTTTTTATTGTTATCATCCTCCCACTTTTTTTGAACCCAAACGGACACACCGCCCGGAGTCGGAGGATTTTGCGTTTCATGCCTGTTTGTAATCACAAATCCGCTTTTGGCATCGCCTGTGTATGAAGCGGTGTATCCCGTAACCGCATCCTCTTTTATTGTGTATTCTTTTTCCGTTCCCGAAAGACCGGAAAAGACATATTTCCAACCGTTTTCCGCACTGAGCGTTGCCGATTTTAGCTTTTTGCCGCTATGCAGTAAGTTAACTGCCACGCTGTTGGGACGAATACCGTCGGCATTTTCCGAATCGTCCCAGATTTTATTGACGGAAACGGAAAATGTTCCGCCGCCACCCGAACCGCCGTTGTCCCGCTCGGTTTTTACATTTGATAAAACATTATATATAGGACTGCCCCCAACGGTTTTTTCGGGCAAATAAACAAGATAAGGCAATATTGTCTTAAATCCCGAAACTGCCCCTGTCTGGGCAACCAGATAGATACCGTCGGTCAAGCCGTCAAAATACGCGTTTCCTTTTGAATCCGTCAAAACCTTGCTTCCGTTTATACCATTTTTGGAAGCATACGCAAACAAAGCGGCAGCGGCGGCGTTTTTGCTGTCGGTAGTTGAAAGATCGTTCACCGAAACTGCGGAGCCGATAAAGGGCTTTGTTAAAACATACGAACCTTCCGAGAAGTCAGCCGCTTTATAAACAGACATTTCAACGCCTGCAATTCCCTGCCCGTTATCTTTGCGTGTGTATTTAATTGTAATACTGCCTGCTTCCTCGGTATAGCTGTTGAAAATCCCGAAGCACATTGAAAGAAGCAGAACTGCCAACACGACCGAGACCGTCTTTTTCATAACGCGCATGACACCTTTCCTGTTACTGTTTTTTCTTTTTCAAATACTTTTTACGGACAATGTATGCAATAAACATAAGCAATATTGCCACAAAAAAGCCTGTAATGTTAAGCATCAACATTCTGTTGTTCTTTTTCTTTGTTTCTGCAATTTGTTCTTCTTCAACCTTAGGAATATATGCCGTTCTGTGCCCTCGTACAAGCAGACGGTGAGTGTTAATACCGTACGGTGTACAAGTAACAAGCGTCACATAATCTTTTCCCTCCTCTATTCTGAGATCGGAGGTATCCTCGGGAAGAACAACCTTAATCTGATCCACCTCATATGCCAATGTTTCGTCAGGGCCGTGAATATAAAACTGATCTCCTATTTTCAAATTGTCGATATTCGTGAACAGCTTTGCGGAGGGGAGACCTCTGTGTGCCGTAATAACAGAGTGGGTACCGGGGCCGCCTATAGGAAACGAGGTTCCCGGAATATGCCCGGCGCTGTTTTGAAGAACATCTTCGTCACAGCCGTGGCGTATGGGCAAATTTATACCGCATACGGGAACGGTGATATACGCCATAACATCCTCGTTTATGTTTAATATACCCCAGTAATCCGGCGTTGCGGAAGAAGCGGCGGCGTTTTGCTTGATTGACACCTCCGCTATGCGTTCGTTATATTCTTTTGCCGCATTTTTCAATTCATCAATCTGTTCCTGAGACATTTTTTCGGTTTTTTCAAGGTAATCCTGTATAACCCCAACATGATTTTTCTGTTTAAAATAGTTGCTTATGCTGGGATACATCATTATTGCAAGACCTACCAAAAAAATGATAACACACAGAATGGTTTTCTTCAGATTATTCATTTATCGCACCTAAACAAAAATCCGTTGTAATTTTGCTTACAAACGGATTTTTGCAATTATACACAAAATAGATTTAATGGCTTCCTTTTTTCTTTGCAAAGAGGAAGTAAGCTGCACCTGCCATGAGCAAAAGTCCGACAGCTGTGAAAAGTATTGTACCCATACCACCGGTTACCGGCAAGTCAATACCGGAATTGTTTTGGATCTCTGCCGGTTGTGCCACCATGTTAACATATAGCTTTTCGCCTTCGTCGTTCGTAGTAATTTCGGAAGCATCCGGTGCGGGAGAAATTGTAAACAAATCTTCCGGAAGGTTATATCCGACCGGTGCCACTGTTTCTTTGAAATAATAATCCGTATCATTTAAACCGATAATTTTCATTACACCCGTATCAGAAACAGCAAGATCATAGCATTTACGAATTTCATCATTTAATTTTTCTGCTTCTGTAGCCACTCTGTAAATCTTATCGGTGCCGGAAGAAACATCAATAAAGGGGATAGCCTTTGAAGGGGTGTTTTTATCTGCCGGATCTTTGTACACCTGGAATACTGCGCCGGAAAGGTGATTAGCGGGATTTTTATCATCAACCTTGGTGATGTCAAGCTCATGCGTATAAACTGTAGCAAAAGATGAATAAGTGCTTGTTTTGCCAACTGCCGAAGTATATTCCAATACAGCATTATTATCATTACCGTTGCCTTCTATAACTGCACTGCTTCCAAGAATAGCCTTGTATGTAAGTACAGCGGTATCGAAGTCTGCAAGGTTTGTTGCATAGTCTGTTCCAAGATCCAATTTCAGTTTGCGTTCAGCACCGACATATTCCGCTTCATAAGTTCCCGCCGGTGTCTCTTTTGAGTCTCCTTTGTAAAATTCAACCGTAGCGGAATTGTTTATGTACTCAAGCCCTGCCGGCAATGTATCTACGAGCAGATATTTGATTGCTTGCCTTGTTACATCCGAACCGTATTTAGCAAGGTCTATAACAATTTTATACTCAACCGTGTCACCGATATCGGTAATCGTTTCCGGCAAATAGTCTGTATCGTCGGTAGCTTTGACTTTTTTGGATATTTTGATTGTATCGTCTTTAGGCTTTACAATATAAGAAGAAAGCCAATTTTCCGAGCCGTCCAGCTGCATAGGCAAGCATGCAAGAACGGGAGCGGATGCGATATAACCCTTATCCGGCGCCTTTGTCTGAAGAATAATATAAAAACCGAATGTTGTTGAGATTGTTGCATCTGTACCGGCTACCGATTCTGTTGCCGTTTTTTCCGGCATATCGGTCTCCAAAGCTGCTGCGGAAAAATTAAGAAATGCATTAACGATAGAACTGCTTGCTGTTGTAGCATCCATGTCTTTTATTGTAGTTTTAATGTCAGCAACGGTTACATCAGTTTCTTTGGTCAAATATGCTTTCCAGAAAGGCTGTGCTTTGTCCGGAACGGAAACCTTAAGCATGCCGTTATCATTTGCAATATTCAACAGCTTGTATGCAGAATAAGCCGCACCGGCTGCCGAATTCGTCGGACGAATTTTAATTGTACCTGATGTTATTTCTGTTGACCAAGGTACTTTACCATCTGCGATTGTTGTCAACGAACCTATGGTTCCTTTCAATGCATATATTTCTGTTCCTGCGGCTGTAAGAACCTGCGGAACAGCCATAAGACCGAAAACAAGGACAATAATAACTGAAATCACTTTTCTTAAACTATTTAATTTAAACATAGCCTTTCTCCTTTTTTTATTTATTTTTGTGAATTAAAATACAAACTGCATTTCTAATATAACACCTATTAGCCTGATTGTCAATACCTTTTTTTGAAAATCAGCATTTTTGCGACAAAAATACCATTTTTCAAATCCGATTTGTATAATTTTGTAACCTATTTTGTCTGTTTGCATTATTTCAGAGAAAATTTCTTTTTGGAAATAAACAACAAAACGGCTGTGCCGATCAACAAAGCTCCCACCGCATTGAAAACAAGCGTTCCGACACCGCCCGCAACCGGAAGCCGAATTCCGATTCGGTTTTTGATTTCGATGGTATATACACCGTTTTCGTCCGCTTCGGTACCGGCAAAAGAAATCTGTGTAATTTCGGTTATAATATTATAGCCGAAAGGCGGCTTTGTTTCAACGAGATAGTATTCCCTTCCGGGTAAAAGAGAGTCGGAAAAGACTGCAAGTGCTTGTTTTCTGTCATCGGTCAAAGCAGAAGTTGCGGAGCCTATTACGAAGCACTTTATATTTGTGCCATTATAGGTTATTGTTTGATCGCCGTCTTCATCCGCCTGGTACAGTGTGAACTCTGCCCCGGCAAGCGGTATTTTTTCGCCCGATGCCGATGTTTCTTCATCAATTTTGCTGATATTCAGGGTATATGCAGTTTCATAACGCGCATAATATGTAGCGTTATCGGTTGTGGTGTAGCTGATTGTTGTGCCGTTGTTTATAACCATATCCTTGGTTACTTTTTTACCGTAAATATCATACCAACCCACAAACCTGTAACCCTTTCCCGAACTTGCGGTGCAGCTTATGGGCGTTCCTACAGCGTCGACATAGCTGTAGCGGTCAAGCACTCCTACTGCGTCATCGTCAATGTTTACCCAGCTGTCGCCGCTTTTGAGCTGGCGGATGTATGTCTGCGTGATACTGTTTGCAAATCTTGCATAATAGGTTTTTACGCTTTCATTTGTTTCAACGTAGCCGTATTCTGCATTAATGGAAACGAGATTTCCTTCTTCGTCATACCAGCCGATAAACTTCCAGCCCGCATTCGGCGTTGCCTTAACGGTTATGGTTTCGTCTAATTGAGCATGGTAGGATTTTCCGCCTTGCTCGGTATATGCGTCGTTATAATTTTCGTCTGTCGGGTCTGAAACATTTGTAATTTCAACAGTTCCGCCCTCGGCTGAATTGTTTAAAACGCCGTTAACCACCGCCTGGGGAATAAAGGCCTGTCGCCACCGCCATTGCGCCACCATGGTAAGACCGCGGTTAACATTGGCATAAAGCTTTGTTTCGCCGTTGTCATCCCATGTCACGCCGTTAACCATTTCGGTCGAGTCGTTATAGACATTTTTTGTCAATGAAACATTGCCGTCATATATCTTAAAATACTGCGAGGCAGGAGCGTCCGATGCGCCGTCAACATCATAATCGCAGGCTACCGTGTGCACCGCAGGAAGCATCAGGTACCCTAATTTGTCTGCATTTATAAGCTTGGTATCTTCGGGGATACCTGCGATAATGTCTCCCGAAAGCTTCCATCCCAAAAACTTCCAGCCGTCATTTTGCCCTTCTGCGGCTCTGGAAACATATGGCGGAACAAACGCATTTTTATCCAGGTTTTCCGACAGGGGAAGGAAACTGTAAACATTTTCAGCTTCATCCATATGCGGTCTGTTTTCTATAACATACGGCTTTCCGCCGTTGGGATCATAGGTTATCGTCGGGCTTTTGATAAATATAAAATGCAAATCGGTTGACGATTGTAGATTTTCAAGATAATAAGTATAAACAATGTCGCCATTTTCATTGACCGACTTTATCCATTTGCCTTTTTTCTCTTCTTCGGTCAATGAGCCGGTATCCACGATTTCATTTCCGGCTAACTCGATAAATCCAAAGACGGGTTCGCCGTCAGTACCGAGATACGTGTGATAAACGCCCACGAATTTACAGCCGTCAGTAACATCCTGCGCTTTTATAATTGCTTGAATTTTTAACGCCTCACCGTCGGCAACATAGGTTGCAAGCTTATTGTTGATGGTTACCTCATGACCGGTGGATGAACCCGAACCGCCGGACGAACCGTCACTGCCGCCGACAACAACACTGCCGTGGTTGGTGACACTGCCGGTGAGCGGGTGATATATCTTAAAATTGATGTTATCAATGAAATTACCGTATGTTTTGGCTTTGTTTTCAGGTGCAATCGAATCGACATATCCGACCGAAACAAAGGCGAAAACCGTATCTGTCTGTTTTGCCGGAACAGAATACAAATTGTATTTTTTAGTATCCAAGTCTCCGCCGGCAGAGCCGCCTTGCGAATTGTTTTTATCGTTAGAGCCGTATGAATTCCAGGGATTGGTTCCGCTTGTCGCCCTCGAGGATGACATAATCCAAATTTCCCATCTTTCGGTGTATATGGTACTGGGCGTTAAGCTGAACGCATTGTTTCCGGCATTGTCTTCAAAAGTGCCTTTTGTGCCGAATTTCTTGCTGTATAATATAATATGCTCTCCAAGCCCTGCAGAAGTTTTAGTGGTAACCAAGTTGCGGTCGGTAAGCCAGTCCACCATTTGCATCATCTGATCTCGTCCGTCTTTACTGGGCTTTGAGGGGTCATAGGCTTGCTTTGGGCCGATAATAAGCGCCATGGTATCCGTTCCGTTTCGTCCGCCGTGATCCAAGCCCCATTCATAAACGCTGGACGGGCTTGTTTTAATATTCTGATATAACGTACTTTCCTCGTCCGCATTTAATTCCGCGGCATAAGTTCCGTCCGAAGGTTCAAGCTTGACTCCGGCTATGTATGTTCCGGTATTGGCCCTGAACAATTCGATTTTACTCTCAAAGGCTGTTGTGTTCCAGGCAGGAACCTTATCCTGGTGGGGCTGGGAATAGCTTGATGTCCATGTTTGGTCTTCTTCAAAGCTGCCGTTGAGCAAATATCTTTTTTCATCAGAGCTTTCTTCACCCGATGCTTTCGGGAAAAACAGCATCGGAAATGCAACGCTTAATATCAAAAGCATCGCAAGAAAAAGGTGAGGCAAGCGTGCTTTGTTGCCAAATTTTGTTTTATTATTCATATGTACGCTTCGCCTCCCTCGTAAAAAAGTTCAAATACACCCATTGTCCAATGCCATTATACTACAAATATATTTATTTTTCAAGTGCTTTTGCAAAAAAATGTTACCAAAAACGCCGAATTGCAGGTGCTAAATATATTGACTTTTTTTAAGCAATATTGTATAATTAATGTGAATCCTAACGAATCGGGAAAGGATTGTTTTTATGAAAATTTTGGTTGCGGATGACGACAAAAATATTTGTGAGCTTATCGGGCTGTACCTTAACAAGGAAGGGTATGAGCCGATTTTTGCATATGACGGAGCGGAAGCGGTCGAAAAATTCAAAGACGAGCAGCCTTCTTTGGTAATACTCGACCTTATGCTTCCAAAGCTTGACGGTTACGGTGTATGCCGTGAGATAAGGCAGATAAGCAATATTCCAATTATCATGCTTACGGCTCGGGGAGAAACCTTCGATAAGGTTCTCGGCCTGGAAATGGGTGCCGATGATTATATGGTAAAGCCGTTTGACGGAAAAGAACTTGTTGCGAGAATGAAAGCGGTTCTCAGAAGGTGCGAGCCTGTTGTGAAATCCGAAAACGAGGTGGTATTTCCCGGCCTTTCGGTGAGCCTTGATACCTACGAAATTAAGGTGGACGGGAAAACGGTAGATATGCCGCCCAAGGAACTTGAACTTTTGTATTTTCTCTGTTCTCACCCAAATCAGGTCTTTACGCGCGATCAGCTTCTTGACAAGGTATGGGGCTTTGACTATGTGGGTGAAACAAGGACGATTGATGTCCACATAAAGAGGGTTCGAGAGAAAATCGGAAGCGGCAGCACGTGGGAGCTTAAAACTATTTACAGTGTCGGATACAAATTTGAGGTAAAATCAAATGCCTAAATCTATTTTTGGTAAAATCTATTTTTCGGTTGTTGTAATCTTAATAATAACATTTATCACTTCCGGAATTATTATGACGAAGGCGCTTACTTCATATGTGGCAAAAAACGAGGAAAACTCGGCTCTTTCGTCTGCAAGCGAGATTTCCGAATTGATGAAGTACCGTTCTCCCGAAAATTACGGACTTTTCAACAGAATCATTCAGTCATACGCAAACCGGCTTGACGCAACTGTTTTTCTGTGCAATGATAACGGGATGGTTCTGCTTTCCTCGGGCTCGGTTTCCGGAAGGGTTCATGAGTTTTTCCCTGTGGGATATTTACTGTCAAAAAAGCAGTATGAGCGGGTTGTCAGAGGCGAGACAATAAGCGAAAACGGCGATTTTGACGGGTTTTTTTCAAAAAGCGTTGCCATTGCCGCCGTTCCGCTTGTAATGGACGGAGAATCGGTTGGAGGCGTGTTTGTTTGCAGAGAAATTCCCGATACCGAAAAGCTTATAGGCAAGTCAAGACGGTATTTCTTTTTATCTATACTTGCACTCCTTTTGGTGTCCTCCGTTATTATGTATGTTACAACAAAGAGAATTACAATGCCCATTAAGCGTATGAAAAATGCCGCAAAGGCATTTTCGGCAGGGTGCTTTGAGGAAAGAATAGGCATAAAAGGAACGGATGAAATATCCGAGCTTGCCACGGAATTTGACGCAATGGCAGAAAGCCTTGAAAATCTTGAAAACAATCGCAGAATGTTTATTGCGGATGTTTCCCACGAGCTCAGAACTCCCATGACATCGGTTTCCGGATTTGTTGAGGGGATGCTTGACGGAACCATACCCGTAGAAAGCCGTGACAAATATCTTAAAATAGTGCTTGAGGAATCGAAAAGGCTTACTCGGCTTGTAAACGATCTGCTGTATGTGGAAAGATATAAAAAGGACGAAACCGCATTAAATAAAGAAAATTTTGACATTAATGAGCTTATCAGACTTGTTTTGATCGGCTTTGAACAGAGAATTACCGAAAAGGACTTAAATGCCGAGGTCGAGTTTTTGCACGAAACCGAAGAGGTTTACGCAGACCGTGACAGCATACAAAGGGTTGTTACAAATCTTACGGACAATGCCATAAAGTTTGCGCAAAAGGGCGGAACGCTTAAAATTTCGACAAAGAGAAGCGGTGGTTTTGCGGAAATATCCGTTTTCAACTCGGGAAGCTATATTTCGCCCGAGGACAGAAAGAGGGTTTTTGACCGTTTTTATAAAACAGACAAATCAAGAGGTGTTGACAAAAGCGGTGTGGGGCTGGGACTTCATATTGTAAAGAGTATTTTGTCCGAAAACGGAGGCTCTGTTTCCGTCGACAGCAACGAACTCGGAACTACATTTACATTTAAGATAAAGAGGGCTTGATCAAGCCCTCTTTGGTTTACTATGCTTTTTTCAAGAATTTGCCGTTATTTGCACTGATAAGAGTCGCAGCAAGTGTTTGCCGAACAGGTGCATTCGTTGTTTGAGCAATGGCAGGTTTGCACCTCTATTGCGGAAAGTTCGCACTTTTTGTTGTCATTGAACAAACAATGCTCCGCATCACATCTTATTGAGGTGCCGTCATATGTCGGCGTGTTAACATCGTCTGTAACACCTTTTAATTCGATAAAGGTTTCACAGCAGGTGCCGTCAACGGTTTTTGCGCTTTCGCCTCCGATGTGAACATCGCTTGAACCGCATCTTCCGTCAAGGTTGAATTTGCAATCGTAAACAGAACAGTCAATAGTAGCTTTCATAATCTACACTCCTTTGAAAATTATATTTCATAGGATATTATTGACCGATTTTTAATAAAATATTATAAAAGAATTGCTTTTGTAACGAATTTTTCGAGTGTCATCTGCGGCTTTTTCAACGAAGAGGATTTTAGCTCCATGTCACATTCGCAGAAAAGCTTGATTGCTTTCGACAGAACCTCTCGATTTATTCTCATGTTGCTGTAAAGCTTTATCGGATACGGCGACATTCCAAGCTTTTGCGGAGTTCTGTTTTGCGGCAGTGCGGATTTTACCCTGTAAATCTCGGAAAGGGTTTTTCCGATAAGGGCACAAATTGCAATCGGTTCTTCGCGAAGTATGGAGAGCTCTTTCAAAATTTGGTACGATTTATCGGATTCTTTGTTTAGAATAGCCTTAGAAAGCTCAAATATCCGGTTATCTGTTGATTTTGTGACGATTTCATCAATTTCCTCATGGGTGATTACTTCGTTTTTTGAATATGAACACAGCTTTTTTATTTCGTTTTCAATAACTTCCATGGAATTTCCGGTACATCTTAACAAAAATTCTATGTTGCCGACCGTGATTTTTTTCCCGAGCTTGTTTATCATGATATTTACCCAGGATTTAAGCTGAGAGTCGGTCATATAGTTAAATTCGACAGCTTCTCCGTATTTCTCAACTGCGCCGAGAAGCTTTTTTTGTTTTTTGTCAATGGTTTTTTCTCTGAAAACAACCACAGCATACTCGGGAATATCGGAAAGCTCCGAAATCAAAAAATCCTTTGCGGCGCCCGGCTCCTTGAAAATGCCTGTTTGGTTAAAAACGATCATCTTCTTTTCGGCAAATGCAGGCAGCGTGCTTATTGCATCCTCAAAGCTTTTTTGATTGAATTCGTCAAACACGATATAATTTAAATCCTCAAGGGCAGGATTGTCGATAATCTTGGCTTTAATTTGCGAAATATACAGCTTCACCAGGTATTCTTCTTCGCCGTAAAACAAATAAAGGTTTTTTATATTCCCTTCCGATACGGTTTTTTTAAGCTCTTTTATATCCATAAGGCACATTCCTCCTCAAAAATCAGAGCGAGTTTCTTCCTATTTATATATTAGTCACATATTTTCATTTTTTGAACTCCGTTTTTATTGAAAACAATATCCGTGTTTTTGTTATCATACGAAATTGATTTTCCGTCATCAAAAACCGTACAGATAGTTGCCGTCCCCGTTTCGTATGCCGATTGGCAGGTATCGTTCCCCGTAAACAGGTGCGCAAATGCGGCAATTTTCCTTTTGCCCACAACAAAAACGGTGTCATTGTTTTCCTGAAGTTTAATTCCGGCTCCCATATCCGTATCGCATTTTTCGGGGAAATCGGGTGCGTATTCCCTATAAATCTGCTTTTTGAAGTATTGCTCGTTTTCGGAGCTCCCGAGGAAATACGCCTCATCAAGCTTCCTTATCCCCTTGCTGTCAAGAAAGGCTTTGATGTTTTCAAAGTCGTAATAAATTCGATTTTTAATGTCGCATTCGGCAATCATTACCGCCTTTTCGGGCGTCTTGATTACGGCAGTTTTTACACAATCGGCGTTTATAAAATAAATATGACTGTCATTAAGATTGCTGTAGATATTCATTCCCGCGACCGAAAGCATAACCAGCGCAAGCGTGGCAAACAGGATTTTCATGCGTTTATTGAATTTGAAAAACAGGAAAATCGGGATTGCCGATAAAACAATAAAAGGATCAACCGCCTTAATCTGCGCAACTATGTTCGGAAAGCTTGAAATTTTCACTATGGCTCCGAAGTAAAGCTTGCCGAAAAGATTTAGTAACGTGCTTAAAAACGGAAAAATGCAGGCGAGGATAAGCAATATTACAAGCAAAGAGAATACCGGAACAAATATAATGTTTGTAATAAGCGATAAAAGCGAAAGCTCTTCGCAATAATATATGCTTGCAGGTATTACGGCGATTTGTGCCGCAATCGTCACCGAAAGAAACGATAGGGGCTTGCCGATATGCCCATTGAAAAACCTGCTGATCACGGGAGAAATAAAAACTATTCCTGCGGTTGCGGTAAACGAAAGGATGCATCCTGCGTCAAAAACAGAGTACGGTCTGAATAAAAGTATCACAAATGCCGCAATGCTCATTGAAGTAGCCGAGTCGTTATCGCCGTATATGACATCAGCCCATAAAAGTATAATTCCCATAATTGCCGCGCGTATAACAGACGGGGAGCTGTTCATAAACGGGATAACCGCTATGAGAAATACTGTGCAGATAAGCGCTTTCGGGATGCGTTTTATCTTAATGCAACCGAGAACCGATGTAATCACTCCGAGCAGTATGGAAATATGCATTCCCGAAACCGCAAGCAAATGTGATAAGCCCAGCCTTCTGAAGGCTTCCTTCAAAACAGAGGAAATCTCGGATTTCTCTCCGGTAAGAATTGCGGCAAAGGCTCCGTAATTTTCACGGTAGCTGATATTCTTTATGCGTTTTATGACCTTTTCCCTCAAAATAGCAATCCGACCGGTTATTTTCGGAATATCCGTGCCGGTAACAGTTTCGCTTCCGTTTGCACTCGCCGTGAAGAATATTCCTTTATTTATAAGGAATGTTTTATAGTCGAAGGTATTGCTGTTTGAAAAATTCTTAACAGCATTTAATTTAACCGATGCCTCTGCCGTATCAAAAAGCTTAAAGACAGTATTGGAATAATAGTAGCCTTGCGACTTAAAATCCTTACCGTTTAATTCCGTTGTCTTGATTTTGTATCTCCCCGAGCCCTCTTTGCCGACTACGGTAAAGCTGATTTTTACGGTCTGAGCGTCATATGCCACGGGTTTTTCGACCTTTACTCGGTCAAACACGGCACACGAAACCGTTCCGGCAAGCAAAGCCGGAATCAGTATAAGGTATATCGGTCTTCTGTATGCGAAAAATGTGTAAAGGCAGCATCCGAGCATGACAAGCAGCAGCCCGGGTGAAAAATACGAATATAGAACAATTCCGCATATGAACGCCGAAACAAACCAAACAACGGGCCTTTTCATAAGAATCTCCGTTCCGCCGTCCCTGTGCCGGCAAAAGAAAGACTATCTCTTATACTCATGACAGGGAACGATAAGAGATTAATATTTGCGTGTGTTATCTGCCTCAAAAACATACAGAGCGGTCACAAATTAAACCGCTCTGTAAAATTCAAAATTATTCTGCAATTCTCCTTGCGCCCACATATGTGTTGTTGTAATAGTCGCCGCTGAGCTCACTGATTATAACTCCGGTTGTTTCCTGGGAAGCGTGGATCATCTTTCCGTTACCTATGTATATACCCACATGGTCAATTCCGGCAGAGGAAGATGCAAAGAAAAGCAAATCTCCCGGAATAAGCTCATAGTCGGAAACAGCTCGTCCGTTTTGCGCCTGGTCGGCAGCGACACGGTTAACCTCATAACCGCAGGCGTTCATAACATATTTTACAAAGCCCGAGCAGTCAAATCCCGTATCCGGTGAAGATGCGCCGTAAACATAAGGATAACCCAGGTACCCCATTGCAAACGAAGCGATTTTTTCGCCCTCGGTGCTGTTTTGAGGCAAATTCTCATATATCAGCGGTTTTGTGATTAAGTAATCCTCGTGAATCCAACCAACCAAGCTTCCGCACGAAATCTTGTACCACCCGGAGGATATATATCCTATTACATTTACCGGCGTTCCGAATCCGAGCTTACCAAGCACTTCGTCATCTGTAGATGCCGAATTTCTGACATTTACAACATCTCCGTCAACAACCCCGAAAAAGCCGGCGCTTACCGTAACGGATGAAAATATCATCAGAACAGCCAAAAGAGGTAAAAACAGTTTGATTTTTTTACACATATGAGCCTCCTGACTAAATCTCGCCGAGAGCGTCCTGCAACCAGTATTCTCCGAAATCAAGCGCATCGTAAATACCTTCGCGGTCGCTTTGCTTAATTATCTTCTCCTTGCCCTTGCCCTTTGTTTCGTTGGTTGAAAGAGCAACATTTACCAATGTGGCAACCTTAACTCCGTTAATTTCCTCGTAATTTTTTTCTGTCATTACCACAATATATTTATCTTCGGGATTGCCGTAATAGATAACATTATCTTTGCGAAACATCGGTTTTCCTTTATACATAAGGGTTTTCGACTCCTTATTCGCTGACTTTGAAGCCATAAAAATACCTCCTTTTAATTCATACCTACAATATTATACCACAAAAAGACGAATTAGTAAAGACTTTTTTTGATTAAAATAATTTTATCGAATTTTTACAGATTTATTTAAAATAAAAATTTATCTTGCATTTTGTGAGCTTTGTGTGCTATAATAATAATGAACCGATGGAAGTTGCGTCGGTTTTGCAAAATTTTCTGTCGGTTTCGGCTTTGACATGGGTGTATTCGGAAGTTTACAGTTGTGTTACAAGTTGAAAATACCATTGACATTCGTGAAATTCAATGGTATAATCAAAACAGACGATGGTGCAAGAAGGCAAAAAAGCAGCGAATGGCAAGTTTGCTGCGAAGGCAAGTTTAACGGTATGATGAAAGAGGTATCGTTGGACTCAGGCTACTCTTTCAAAAAACTACTTTTAACACAAGGGAGGATTTGAGACATGAAAAATCTCAAAAAGGTATTGGCTCTGGTATTAGCGCTTTGTATGATACTCAGCACTTTTACCGCACTCACAATCACAACAGCTTCCGCAGCTACTCCTACTTTCAATGATATTGAAGGTACAGAATACGCAGAAGCAGTTGAAGTTCTCTCCGCACTCGGTATTGTAGCCGGCTATGAAGACGGTTCCTTCGGCGGAGACAAAGTTGTAACAAGAGCTGAAATGGCTGCTTTCATCGTTAGAGAAATCGGTCTTGCTAATGCAGCAGCTTCTGCAGCAGCTAACAGCTCCAACTTCACAGATGTTGGCAACGGCAGCGCTGACTGGGCAGTTGGTTCTATCAACATCGCTACTCAGAAGAATATCATCGTTGGTCGTGGCGACGGCACATTCGATCCTAACTCAACAGTTAACTATCAGGAAGCTGTTAAGATGCTCGTTTGCGCACTTGGTCGTGACGTAGTTGCTGTAAGAAACGGCGGATGGCCTTCCGGTTACCTTATCGCTGCTGCTTCCTGTGGTCTTACAGACGGTATCACAGGCGTTGAAGCAACAGACGGTTGTAACAGAGGCGTTGTAGCAGTTCTTCTTTACAATGCTCTTGAAATCAAGCTCATGGAAGAAACAGCTTACAGCGGATCTGCTGTACAGGTTGAAGTAACAGCTAAGACACTTCTTTATGATTACCTCAACGTAGTTAAGTATGACAACGCTGAAATCAATGCTACTCCTACAAAGGGTACAAACAAGACCGCTGCAGGATATGCTACAATTTCCGGTACATACTATCGTGACAACGATTACTACTATGAAAACGGTAAGACAGTTGAAAACAAGAAGGTAGAAATCGGCAACACAGATCCTGATGCATACTTCGGTGATTCCGTAGTTATCTATGCAAAGGATAACGGCGCAGCTAAGACAGCTACAATGCTCTGCATCGTACCTGACGATTCTGCACAGGAAACATTTGAAATTGCAGTTTCTGACTTCTATTCTTCCACACCTGTTGTATTCCCCGGTGATGCAATCCCCGGTGAAAACGGCAAAGCTCTTACAGGTAATGACGCAAGATTGTACTACAAGACAGAAAACGATACTAAAGCTCAGTTCGTTAAACTTCTTGATTCCGATATGTACTCAAGTCTCTGCACAATCGTAGTGAACGGTACAGTTGTAAACGGTGCTGACTGGAACGATCTCAGTCTCCTCAAGAACGGTACAATTAAGCTTATCGACGCTAAATCCTACAACGCTGAAAGCGGCGTAACAAAGGGTTCTGACGGCGTATATGAAAAGGTTGTTGTTGATACATACAACAGCTATGTAGTATCTGATGTTGACGTTGAAAAGGGTATCATTGATACTAAGAACGATGTTGATATCGAACTTGATGAAAACACAAAGATTTTCACTATCGTTGATACAAACGGTGAAGAGCTCAGCCTTGAAGACATTAAAGAAAACGATGTTCTTTCTGTATATGCTGATGAACTCGATCCCGATCTCGTAGACGATGCAGCAGTTCTTAAGATTGTTGTTTGCAGCAACTCCGTTCAGGGTACTGTAACAGAAAAGACTTCTAAGGCTGTTTACATCGACGGTGAAAAGTACAAGATCGTTGATAGCGATATCCTCAAGCTTGATGACTTCGAACTTGACGATGCTGGTACATTCTACCTCAACAGCGACGGTAAGATCGCTTACATTGATACCGAAGCTGCTTCTAAGGACTATGCAGTAATTTATGACATTGATACTGACGGCAGAAGCGATAACTACAGAAAGCTTACTGTTTATGCTAAGACCTCTAAGGGCGAAAATGTTGAACTTGAAATCAACAAAGCATTTGACCTTGTAACTTATGCAGTTAACGGCGACGGCAAGTATTCAAAGACAACAACAAAGTATGACATCGAAAAGGCTGATGATGCAATTGACGATGCATATGCAATCCTTGATGCAGAATTGAACAAAGATGGCGCTTATACACCTTTCATTGTTTCTTATGATACAAAGACCGGTAATGCTACACAGATTGACAAATTGTATCTCCCCGGCAACAAGGCTGGCGCAACATCGTTTGCTACAAGATTTGCAATCTGGGCAGAAAATGTAACAGCTTACTATAACAACAGTGAATCCACATTGGGTGCTTACATTGTTGACGGTTCTACTGTAATCTTCGATGTTCCTTCAGATCTTGCTAAGAAAGACGCTGAAGACAGAATTAAGGTTTATGGTAAGTCTGGTCTTACAAATGCTAAGAACTATAAGAACGTAAGCTACTATGAAATCGACAAGAATAACACAGCTAAGGCTGTTGTTATGAGAACAAGCGGTAGCGAAATCGACGAAAAGAGCTCTATTGCTGTAGTACAGTCAGTATCTGTAGCTAAGAACTCCAACGGCGATGAAGTTTACAAGCTTTACATGATCCAGAATGGTAAAGTAGTTTCCAAGACAACAGAAGATTCCAACACTCTTGACTGCCTTGGTAAGACTGCTACAGGTCATGTAACATCCGCTGACGGTTATGATCAGTATTCACTCGAAGTAGGTTATGGTCTCTATGCCGGTGCAGCTGTAATGTTCAGCGAAGCTGGTGATGGTTCTATTGATAACCTCATGAAGATCTATCCTATTCCTACAAAGACTGAGCTTGATGAAAACGGAAACATCGACGGTGTTCCTTACTACAAAGCTGAATACTTCACAACATGGAACTTCAGCGCAGCTCAGGGTTACTACGGTGAAGGTTGCGAATGCTTTATCGCTTTCGGTAAAGTAACCGATAAGAATAAGACAAACAAGACAATCACTGTTGCAACAAGAGTTCTTCCTACAGCCGGTGGCGAATGGATCGACTACACAATGACTGCTAACTATTCTTCTGCTAACATCACAACTGTTGACTTTAGCTTCGAAGAAAACGATGAAAAGGTTGCTGTAGGTTCTTCTTCCGACATCGACAAAGGTTCTTTGGTACTTGTTAGAAAGTACAATGGATCAACAAAGGATATCGTTGTTTACAAGGATAGCTTCAATGTTGACAAAATCGATGTTGAATACGATTATTAATCATTAATTTGATTAACTGTCCCGGTGCAATTTGCACCGGGACTTTTTATGTTTAAAAGTTCATATTTACTTTTGAAATAAAATATGATACAATATAATAAAGAAAATAATTGAGGTGGAATATGAGAATACTTGCTGTAGGTGATGTTGTTGCGGAAAGCGGTCTTGAAAGAATAAAGCAAAGTCTTCCAAAGCTTAAAAGAGAGAAATCAATTGATTTGTGCATAGTAAACGGCGAAAACTCAGCAGGCGGTAGAGGTATTACGAAGGATGCATATGATATAATAATGAGCTACGGTGCGGACATAATAACAATGGGTAATCATACATGGGATAATTATCAGGTAAATCAGCTGTTGAATGATTCAAATTCAATTATCAGACCTGCAAATTATCCGGAGGGCGTTGAAGGATGCGGATATGCGGAGCTTGATTTAGGCAGGGAAAGCGTTTGTTTTATAAATGTTTTGGGCAGAGTTGGCATGGAGCCACTCGACTGCCCTTTCAGAGCGGTTGACGATATACTTAAAAAAGTGCAGTCAAAAATAATTATTGTTGATTTCCATGCCGAAGCTACCAGCGAGAAGTGCGCTATGGGAATGTATCTTGACGGCAGAGTGTCGGCGGTTTTCGGAACACATACTCATGTTATGACTGCCGATGACAGAGTTTTGCCAAAAGGTACGGGATATATAACCGACATTGGAATGACGGGAGTTATTAATTCTGTAATTGGAATGAAGCCCGAAACATCACTTAGCAGGTTTTTGGATAAAAAGCCCCACAAATACGAAGCGGCTGTCGGAGAAACTATGCTGAACGCTGTAGTTTTTGATATTAATTCGGCGGGCAGGTGTGAATCCATAGAAAGGATTGTCATTAAATGATTAGCTTAGGTAAGAAAAACGGGCTTGAGGGATATTTCTCTGATTTGTTGCCCGTCCCTCACATATTTACCACAAGATTGGGCGGAGTAAGCACCGAAAAACCGTATTACTCACTAAATCTCGGGGTTAATACCGCTGATGAAAGCTACAGACGAAACTATGAAATTGTAAAGCGAGCAATGGGATTTGATAAAATCGTGTTTGCAAAACAGCTTCATACCGATGTTGTGGAGGTTGTTACCGAGCATAATGTTGCGGATTGCAAAAATTCCTTCGATTACGGCGTAGACGGCATAATAACCGACCGCAAAAACATTGCTCTTTGTGTTTTTACGGCAGACTGCGTTCCCGTTTTGCTTTATGATCCAGTAAAAAAAGTAATAGGAGCAGTTCATTCGGGCTGGCGAGGAACCGTACAAAAAATTGTGAAAAACGCAGTTGCAAAAATGAATAAAGAATTTGGCTGTGAGCCTGAAAACATCATTGCCGCAATCGGACCGTCTATTGGGAAGTGCTGCTTTGAAATCGGCGGAGATGCGGCGGAAATGTTTCAAAAATCACATGAAGAAATATATGAAAAGCTGGTAACGCCATGCGGCGAAAAGTATTATGCCGATGTTGCAGGATTTATAGAATATGACCTAAGAGAGAGCGGAGTTTCAAAAATTGACAGAAGCAGTGCTTGCACAAAATGCAGAAACGATTTATTTTTTTCCCACAGATGCGGCGATCTGGGCAGGCAATGCGGATTTATTATGATGAGAGAAGATAACTGATAAAAATGCGTAAAAAAAGAATATAAAATCTGCAAAAACCCTTGACAAAACTCTTGAAATATGTTAAACTAATGATTGCCGCGTAGGCAAGGTTTTTAAAACTTCTTCGGAGGTACCTGTGCTTAGCGAGTTTGATTAAAACAGGAGGTGCAGCATAATGTATGCTGTAATTGAAACAGGCGGAAAGCAGTATCAGGTTAAGGTCGGCGATATTATTAACGTCGAAAAGTTGGGTGTTGACGAAGGTGAAAAGGTTACTTTCGATAAGGTAATCGCAGTATCCGGTGATGACGGCTTCAAATGCGGTGCTCCTTATGTTGAAGGTGCTAAGGTTGAAGCTACAGTACTTAAGAACGCTCGTCTTAAGAAGATTATAGTTTACAAGTACAAGCCTAAAAAGGGTTATCACAAAAAGCAGGGACATCGTCAGTACTTCACAAAGGTTAAAATCGAAAACATCGGTTAATCATAATGATAGAAGTAAGACTTCACAAAAAAGAAGGCAAAATATCAGCCTTTGAATTTTCGGGACATTCCGGTTTTGCTGAGGCAGGAAGCGACATTGTTTGCGCGGCTGTTTCAACTGCCGCACAGTTTGCCATTCTCGGTATTGACGAAACCGAAAAAATCGACTGCGAATATGCGGTTTTTGACGGAGGAATTGAGTTTTCACTTAATCAACCGTCGGATATTGCACAAAGCTATCTTGAAACATTGGAAATGTTTTTATATCAGCTTTCACAGCAGTATGAAAAATTTTTGAAAATTACGGTAATGGAGGAATAAAACCATGTTAACTATTAATATTCAGGCGCTGGCTCATAAAAAAGGTGTCGGCAGCACAAAGAACGGCAGAGATTCCGAATCAAAAAGACTTGGCGCAAAGCGTGCTGACGGTCAGTTCGTTCTCGCCGGCAATATTCTTGTAAGACAGAGAGGAACAAAAATTCATCCCGGAACCAATGTTGGTATCGGTAGTGATGATACTCTCTTTGCTCTTATCGACGGCAAGGTAAAATTCGAGCGTAAGGGTAGAGATAAGAAGCAGGTTAGCGTTTATTCAATCGCTCAGTAATTGCGTCTTAAAAGGGGCTGCAGCAAAGTGAATTCACGGAAGGTCTTGCGCCATTGCCCTATATTGTTATGCCTTCCGCTCCTTGCGGTCGGATATGCGTATGGGTATTGGCTTTGATAATTCTTAGTGTGTTCCTTTTGCCGCAGCCCTTTTTTGGTTGTTCTCGGAGGTGAGTATATGGCAGTGTTTACTGATACGGCTCAGCTTGAAATCAAAGCGGGCAACGGCGGAAACGGCTGTGTTTCGTTCAGACGCGAAAAATATGTTGCGGCAGGCGGACCCGACGGCGGAGACGGAGGT
>CABUMF010000017.1 GCA_902492655.1 uncultured Eubacteriales bacterium
CCCTTTATTACGACTATTGTCGATGCGCTTTCGCTTCTCGTGTATTTCACGATTGCATCGAGAATGCTTGGTTTTTAGCTTTATATTTACTGATTTAAAAAGGTATTGAAGCAATGCTCCGATACCTTTTTGATAACAATTATTTTAATGGGAGATGATTTTATGGCGGCTTATTACACTATTACACCGGAGATTTATACGCTTTCGGAAAAATGTATTAAAAACGGCGAGATTGACTCATCGCTATATGCAAAGCATCAGGTTAAACGCGGACTCCGCGATCTGGACGGCCGCGGTGTTGTAACGGGACTTACAGAGATTTCTACCATAATCTCATCAAAAGAGATTAACGGTGAGCATATTCCTGCCCCCGGCGAGCTTTATTACAGAGGGATTAACATTAAGGATATTGTTTCGGGATTTTTGAAGGAAAATCGTTTCGGGTTTGAAGAAACGGTGTACCTTTTGCTGTTCGGAAGTCTTCCTAACAAGAGGGAACTTGATGATTTTACCAAGCTTTTGGTAACCTATCGTACTTTACCGACAAATTTTAACCGTGATGTTATCATGAAGGCACCAAACAAGGACATTATGAATTCGCTTGCAAGGAGTGTTCTCACGCTTTATTCTTACGATAAAAATGCCAATGATACGAGCATTCCGAATGTACTTCGTCAGTGCATTCAGCTTATTTCCACATTCCCGATGCTGACAGTTTATGCATATCAGGCGTACAGGCATTTTATAAAGGGGAAGGGGCTTTACATTCATCGTCCCGATCCCAAGCTTTCAACCTCCGAGAATATTTTGAGACTTTTAAGACCGGATAAAAAATTTACCGAGCTTGAAGCTAAAATTCTCGATTTGGCACTTGTTCTTCATGCAGAGCACGGCGGCGGAAACAACTCCACCTTCACAACTCATGTTGTGACATCCTCCGGAACAGATACATATTCATCTGTTGCGGCGTCCCTTTGTTCACTGAAAGGGCCCAAGCACGGTGGAGCAAATATTAAGGTTAAGCATATGTTCGATGATATAAAATCGCACGTTAAGGACTGGAACGATGACGATGAAATAAAGTCTTACCTTCTTAAGCTCATCAACAAAGAAGCCTTTGACAAAAGCGGGCTTATCTACGGTATGGGGCACGCTGTTTATTCGGTTTCCGACCCCAGGGCTGAGGTTTTCAAAAGCTTTGTCGGAAAGCTTTCTGAGGAGAAGGGGAAGCAAAAGGAATATATGCTTTATACAAAGGTTGCAGACATCGCAACGGAGGTTATTTCCGAAAAGAGAAAGATTTATAAAGGCGTTAGCCCGAATATCGACTTCTACAGCGGATTTGCATACTCTCTTCTCAATCTTCCGGAAGAGCTTTACACGCCGATTTTCGCGGTTGCGAGAATTGCAGGCTGGAGCGCACACAGAATTGAAGAGCTTGTAAATGCCGGTAAGATTATAAGACCTGCCTATAAGGCAGTTTCGGAATATAAGGAATATTTGCCCTTGAACGAAAGATAAAAAATAACAGGCAGTTGATTCTGCCTGTATTTTTTTTACAGCTTTGAAATGCGGTTTTCGGCTTCTTTTATCGCATCTTTAACCTTTGCCGGTCCGCCGTCAACCTTCCTTTCGCTTACGTAGGTCTGTATGCTGATGGCATCGTAAATATCGCTCTCGATTTTGCCGGATTTTTTTCTGAATTCGGACGGGCAAATGCCTTGTCTTTTTTTGAAAAAGCGGCTGAACGCATATACCGACGGAAAACCAAGTGCGTCCGCTATATCAGAAATAGCGTAGCTGCTTATGTTCAGCATTTTTTTCGCTAAATCGAAAATCAGATTATTTTTATAGGCAAGCGGCGGACAATTATATTCCGCTCGAAAAATCCTGCGCGTTTGAGATTCGCTCAAAAAGCACAAATCTGCAAGAGTGCGCACAGAAAAATTTTCATTATAGTGTGTCTGAATATATTCAACAGCAGGCAGAATCTTTGATTGATTTTGCCCGCTGTTGCTTGTTTGTTTTAAAACCGAAAAAATCAAATCATATACAGCGCACATTGCTATACCGCCGGAAAGGGCATCATCTGCAGCTGATTTTATATTTTCAAACAGCTGCTTCATTTTTTCATAAGGATAATAACCTACGATTTGCGGAGCGTCGGAGAATGTCGTCCGTTTGTTGTTTTCTGTCAAAATATCCAATTCAATCTGATAACATTTTGTATTCATGCTTAATACATCATAATGGTAATCCGCTCCTTGCGGAAGATAGATAAGCGCATTGCTTTGCGCGGTGAAGCTGTCGCCTGAAAAGGTGTATTTGTATGTGCCGTGGCTAATATACAAAAAAGAACTATGTGCGCGCCCCTTTACTTGTCTGCGAAAAACGCGCGGTGTGTAGTCTAAATATGAAAGTATCGCAAAATGATAAGGCGCCTTCAATATTTTCAATTGTTATCACTATCCCCAAGAAAATTTACATATTTATTATATCACAGTATTATCTTATTGTAAAGCTTAGGCAAGCGAAACTCGAATCCATAATGCCTTATGGCGGCAAATATTTGCCCTTTTCGGCTTGTCGTCATTGAGAGGCGACAGGCCTGTCTGCTTCATCCGCACCAAAAATGACTAAACATTTGCTCGCCATAAGGTGCGCGCAGTTTTAATCGAGCTGATTTTTCTCAAGACAAGCAAGCGAGTGCAGTCAATACAGTCCGTATTATCAAGCGAGTTTGCGCAGTATTGGGGAAAATCAGCCGATAAAAACCATTAAGGGTTCGAGTTTTGTTTGCCTAATGCGTGAAAATGATAAATTTATGCTCCTTTTGAATATTGTTTATTTAAGCACGCATGATATAATATTTACATCAATTACAAACGCGGCAGTGCTTGCAATTGATAATAATATCGATGAGGTTTAAAAAATGAAAAAAATCGGAAAGTTAAGGACGTACAATTCAAAGCAGATTAAAAATTCGCGCATAAGTATTGGGTTTGAGTGCTTGGACAGAGATATGTTTAAAGCGGAAAAATGCTATGACGCCATGGCAGAGGCCGGCATTAAATATGCCCGGGTGCAAACCGGATGGGCAAAATGCGAGAAAGAGTCCGGCGTTTATGATTTTGCCTGGCTTGATGAAATTGTAAACAATTTAATTGAAAGAAATATCTGTCCGTGGTTTAATGTTGGGTTTGGAAATCCTTTATATATGGATGCGCCGACGCCGGCGGCAGTCGGTTGTGTTCCCACTCTTTTTGGCGAAGAGGCAACTGAAGCGTGGCAAAAATATGTTTGCGCCTTAACAGAACATTTCAAAGACAGAATCAGTGAGTATGAAGTCTGGAACGAGCCGGACATTGCGCATTTTTGGCATCCGCAGCAACCTGACCCGCAAAAATATGCTGAATTTTTTTCATTGACCGCAAAAGCCATACGAGGTGTTTATAATAATGCTAAAATTGCGCTTAATATAACAGGCGTTGAGAAACTTTCGTATGCCGACAGTGTTTTCAAATCTATAGCGCCGAACGAGGCGAATATATTCACTTTCCATTTTTACGGACGTTTTCCGGAATTGGGTTATTTTGAATATATGCATAACTTCCGAAAAATATTAAAAAAATACGGTCATACTGAAACGGTGATTTGGCAAGGCGAAAGCGGTATGCCTTCGTGGGCGCCGGAAAATCATTCGTTAAAGCTTGACCCGTGTGCCGTTGACGAGCGCCGGCAGGCAGTTTATCTTCTGCGCAGATTTACACTCGACCATGCGTCGGACTGCGAGAGAACTTCATTCTTTCAAATGGCTGATATGATGGAAAAACCATATCCGATGGCAAGTCTGGTTCAAAAAAGCCCGGCTCGTCACGGTCTGCTGAACGGGTTGACATACACGAAAAAGAAATCATTCGAGGCTATGCAAATTGCGGTTTCGGTTTTTTCCGGAAATATATATTTAAGCGATAAGCTGTTTTGGGGTAAGATTGATAATGACCGTGCAGAGGACGGCTTGCTTGCAGCTTGTTATTCGTTTTCCCGTAACTGGCGCGATATGTTTGTGTATTACAAAAAATCCGACATTGGTTTGGCGCAGAGAACAACATGGGACTTTACGGCTTTTCTTAATGGATTGGATGGTGAATTAACAATACAAAATCCTGTGCTTATAGATGCGTTTACCGGTTATGTTTATAAGATTTCCGCAGAACAAATTGATTATTGGTGTGGTAATATGCTCATACGCGGACTGCCGTTTGCAGACTATCCGTGCATAATCTGTGATGAGTCCGATTTTGAAATTGTTGAGTAAAATAAAATATAATCATAAAATATCGAAATTTTATTTTAGCTCCGAATAAAACAAGCGGCAGGAAAATTTTGTTATTTCCTGCCGCTTGTTTTATTGAATTAATTCAAATCATTCAAAAATTTTTCCGCTGCGGTGATTGCTTCTTTAACCTTTGCCGGTCCGCCGTCAACCTTCCTTTCGTTTACGCAGGTCTGTATGCTGATGGCATCGTAAATATCGTTCTCGATTTTGTCGGAGAATTTTTGGAATTCTTCTATTGAAAAATCGTCAAGTGCCTTTTGATTTTCTATCGCATAAGCAACCATTTTGCCGATAATACCGTGAGCGTCACGGAAGGGAACACCCTTTTTTACAAGATAGTCCGCCGCATCGGTGGCGTTTGTGAAACCGAGCTTTGACTGCCTGAGCATAGTATCCTTATTTACCTTCATGGTTGAAATCATATCGGTAAATATAGGAAGGCACTGCTTAACCGTGTCAATTGAGTCGAAAAGCTGCTCCTTATCCTCCTGCATATCCTTATTGTAGGCAAGGGGAAGGGACTTCATTACCGTCAAAAGTCCCATAAGATTTCCGTAAACTCTGCCGGTTTTTCCTCGAGTGAGCTCGGCTATATCGGGATTCTTTTTCTGCGGCATTATGCTTGAGCCTGTAGAGTAGGCATCGTCAAGCTCAATAAAAGAAAATTCGTTTGTGTTCCACATGATTATTTCTTCCGAAAATCGGCTTAAATGCATCATTATCGTGCTGAAATCAAATGCGGCTTCAAGAACGAAATCCCTGTCCGAAACGCCGTCAAGACTGTTTGCGGTTATGCCTGAAAAACCTAAAAGCTCGGCTGTTCTTTTGCGGTTGAGGGGATAAGTCGTCCCCGCCAAAGCACCTGAGCCCAAGGGCATACAGTCGCACCTTTTTATACAGTCGCACAATCTGTCATAGTCCCTTGAAAACATCTCAAAATAAGCCATAAGGTGATGCGCAAGGTTTATGGGCTGCGCTTTTTGCATATGCGTATAGCCGGGCATGAGCGTTTCGGTATGCTCCTTTGCCAAAGAAACAAGCGTTGTCATCAGATTTTTGAGCATGGTTTTGATTTCATCAAGCTCGTCTTTTAAGTACATCCTTATATCAAGCGCAACCTGGTCGTTCCTGCTTCTTCCTGTGTGAAGCTTTTTGCCCACATCTCCGATTCGTGAAATTAAAATGCTCTCTACATTCATATGAATATCTTCGGCTTCAACCGAAAACTCAATCTTTCCTTCCTCGATGTCAGAAAGAATGCCGCTGAGAGCCTTGCAAATTGCGGTCGCATCGCTTTCGGGAATTATTCCGCATTCGCCGAGCATGGTGGCGTGTGCGATGCTTCCTGTTATGTCCTGACGGTACATTCTTTTGTCAAATCTTATTGACGAATTGAAATCGTCCACCTTTTCATCGGTTGATTTTGAAAAACGACCGCCCCAAAGCTTTGTATTATTAGTCATAATATTACCCTTTTTCATAAGCTCCCAAAAAGCGTGAAATTGCTTTCACGCTTTTTAAGAGTAGTTTATTTTGTTATGTCTTCTTTATCCCCAAGAAGCATTGCACGAACCTTAAGAGGAAGACCGAAAAGATTGATAAAGCCTTCGGCGTCATGCTGATTATATACTTCATCTTCAGAGAATGTGGCAAAATCCTCACTGTAAAGTGAATAGGGGGATTTAACGCCGGCTACAATGCAGTTGCCCTTGTAAAGTTTGAGCTTAACCGTACCGGTGCAGGTTTCCTGCGTAGAATCCACAAATGCCGAAAGAGCTTTGCGCAAAGGTGTGTACCAAAGTCCGTTATATACAAGCTCCGCAAATTTGTTTGCAACAAGCTCTTTATAATGCATTGTCTGAGAATCGAGAGTGAGATATTCAAGCTGATTGTGAGCCGCATAAAGAAGCGTTCCGCCGGGAGTTTCATATACGCCCCTTGATTTCATTCCCACAAGCCTGTTTTCAACAAGATCGGCAATACCTATTCCGTTTGCACCGGCAAGCTCGTTGAGCTTTTCGATCATTGCAACGGGAGCATATTTTACTCCGTCAATCGCAACGGGTTCGCCTTTTTCAAATTCGATTTCAACATATGTAGGGGTGTCAGGAGCCTGCTCGGGTGTAACCATCATCTGAAGGAATTTATCAGACTTAGGCTCATTCCACGGATCTTCAAGCTCCATACCTTCATGACTTAAATGCCAAAGGTTTTTATCCATACTGTAATTTTCTTCTTTTGTAACCGGAACTTCAATTCCGCGTGCCAAAGCATAATCAATCTCTTCGTCACGAGATTTTATATCCCACATTCTCCAGGGAGCAATTATTTTAAGGTCAGGTGCAAGAGCTTTTATGGTTAGCTCGAAACGAACCTGGTCATTTCCTTTACCCGTACAGCCGTGACAGATAGCCGTTGCGCCTTCCTTGCGGGCAATTTCCACAAGTCTTTTTGCTATAATAGGACGAGCCATGGATGTACCCAAAAGATATTTGCCTTCATATACAGCTCCTGCCTTAACGGTAGGATAAATTACATCCTTAACAAATTCCTCTTTAAGGTCTTCAATGTAAATCTTGCTTGCGCCCGTCTTAATAGCTTTTTCGTTAAGGGGTTCAAGCTCCTTGCCTTGTCCCACATCGCCAGCTACGGCAATTACCTCATAATCGAAATTTTCCTTAAGCCACGGAATGATAATTGATGTATCAAGTCCGCCGGAATACGCAAGTACAACTTTTTCCTTAGCCATTATAATATTCCTCCGTAAAATTAAAATTTTATTTCAATTTGAAATTTACTATTTATTATTATACTATTATATGATATAATAATCAAGAGTAATTTTATACAAAAATTAAATGTATTTTTATGCAAAAAGGTGTATATTTATGAGAATACTTGGAATAGACCCCGGTTTTGCGATAGTCGGCTATGCAATTATTGACTGCAATAACAATAAATTTTCCGTTGTGGAGTGCGGAAGCATACAGACTAAAGCGGGAACACCCTTTGAAAAAAGGCTTGTTCAGCTGTACGACGGTATGAAAAATCTTATGGTTACATTTAAACCCGACGCTGTTGCCATGGAGGAGCTGTTTTTTAATACAAATGTTACAACCGGCATACAGGTCGGTCATGCAAGAGGCGTGCTGATGCTTGCGGCGGCGCAAGAGGGGTGCCATGTTTTTGAGTACACTCCGCTTCAGGTCAAGCAGGCAGTTGTCGGATACGGCAGAGCGGACAAAAAACAGGTTCAGCAAATGGTGAAAGCTATTTTGCATCTTGAGCAAATCCCAAAGCTTGACGATACGGCGGACGCCATGGCGATAGCGGTTTGCCACGCTCATGTAAAGCCCTCGGAGATGCCACAGGGCGGCGTAAGAATTCTTCGTGAAAGAAAGGGTATATGAAATGTATTATTATATTGAAGGAACTGTTACTTACAAAAGCTTCGATTTTTTGGTTGTTGACGCAGGCGGAGTAGGGTATAAAATCGGCATGGCGGACTCTTCTATTTCTAAAGTTTCGGTAGGTGAGAAAAGAAGAATATTTACATATCTTAATGTTAGGGAAGACGCTATGGACTTATACGGTTTTCTGACGGAGGAGGAGCTTAATCTTTTCAGGCTTCTGATTTCCGTTTCGGGAATAGGGCCGAAGGTCGGGCTTGGCATTTTATCCGCAATTTCTCCTTCCGAATTTGCACTGGCGGTAGTTACGGGTAATGTTAAGGCAATTACGAAGGCACCGGGGGTCGGCCCCAAGGTGGCTCAAAGGATTATACTTGAACTAAAGGACAAGATGAAAAAGGCTGAGATTGCCGAAATGCCGGAGGATTACGGTGCATTTACCGATTCTTCCGATGAGGCTGTTTCCGCGCTCATGGTGCTCGGATATTCTGCGAGCGAGGCAAAGAGCGTACTTTCAAAAGTCGATGCCGGTCTTTCGGTGGAGGACACCGTAAAACAAGCACTAAAGCTTCTTATGAGGTGATTTACTTATGGATTTTGAAAACAGAATTGTAGCTTCCGAAATTGTTACGGAGGAAGCTGAATTTGAAAAGGGAATTAGACCGAGAAGTCTTGATGAGTACATCGGTCAGGAAAAGGCAAAGGGTAATCTTGAAGTTTTCATTCAGGCGGCAAAAAAGCGTTCTGAAAGTCTGGACCATGTTTTGCTTTACGGCCCTCCCGGGCTTGGTAAAACAACCCTTTCGGGAATTATTGCCTCCGAGATGGGCGTTAATATAAGGGTTACCTCCGGCCCTGCCATAGAGAAACCGGGTGATTTGGCGGCTATTCTTACCAATCTTGCCGAAAACGATGTTTTGTTCATTGATGAAATTCACAGACTGTCAAAAACAGTTGAGGAAATTCTGTACCCGGCAATGGAGGATTTCGCACTTGATATTATAATAGGTAAGGGCCCTTCCGCTCGCTCGATCAGGCTTGATTTGCCTAAATTTACTCTTATCGGAGCAACCACCCGTGCAGGTGATCTTTCCGCTCCGCTTCGTGACAGGTTCGGCGTTGTGTTAAGGCTTGAAATGTATGAGCCTTCGGAGCTTGTGAGCATTGTTTTGCGTTCCGCCGGTATTCTCGGAATTGAAATTCAAACGGAGGGCGCAATGGAAATTGCCCTTCGTGCAAGAGGCACGCCCCGTATTGCAAACAGGCTTTTAAAGCGTGTCCGTGATTTTGCCGATGTAATTTCGGACGGCGTGATTACCAAGGAAATTGCAGATATTGCCCTTGACAGACTCGAGGTCGACAAGCTCGGTCTTGATTCAATAGACAAAAAGCTGATTACTACCATTATCGAAAAATATAACGGAGGTCCTGTGGGGCTTGAAACCTTAGCCGCCTGCATAGGCGAGGAAAGCACAACGATTGAAGATGTGTATGAGCCGTATCTTATGCAGATTGGCTTTATTGACCGCACTCCGAGAGGAAGAATTGCTACCCATGCGGCGTATTCACATTTCGGATTGGTTCGGGACGGGCAGCAAACTTTCTGATGAGGTGATACTGATGAAAAAGCTATGCTTATTTGCGGTCATGATTTTTCTGCTTAATTCTCTGACCGCTTTTGCATATGACGATATAAAGCTTATAATAAATGGAAATGAAATACAATCGGATGTCAGCCCTGTTATTTTTAATTCTCGAACATTGGTACCCGCCCGCGCAGTTCTTGAGGAATTGGGAGCTGATGTGTCATGGGTTCCCACCGAGAAAAAGGCCGTTATTTCAGAGCACAGCTGTGAAATAATAATGTATGCCAATCAGGATTTTGCAACCGTCAACGGTGAGAATATCACCCTCGACTGTCCTGCAATGCTGATAAACGGAAGGATTATGATTCCCGTAAGATTTGTTGCGGAAACCTTGGGGGCAGATGTTTCGTGGGATTCTGCGGCTTTGAGGGTTATTATAAATAAGGAAATGAACAGAATTACGCTCCTGAGTATTAATGCCGTCGAAAGCAGCGATTATTTGAATGTTACCGCTACCTTTGACGGAAATGTTGAAGGGTTTTCGGATTTTAAGCTGACAAATGACGGAAAAAACAGAATTGTTATTGATGTTGAGGGAGCCGCTGTAGGTGATGTCGGAACGCTGAGTGTTGAGAATTCAAATGTTTTGCGTGTGAGGTGCGGTCAGTTCAAGACCTCTCCCTTTGTAACACGAATAGTTGCGGATCTTGACAATATGAGTGAATATTCGGTCGAAAGCTCCGAAAATATGATTACTGTTAAAATTAAAAATGTAAAAACGGCAGTTGTTCCTCAAACACCGCAGACTCCGCAAGCTCCGTCTGCTTCGGTTTCGTGGGACGGAAGCGTTAAACTAAATGATAACGCAAAGGATATTCTCGTTGTTATAGACCCCGGTCACGGGGGAAGCGAAACGGGAGCTATTGCAAATAAGGGTACGCAAAATCAGGTTTTTGAAAAGGATATTAATCTTGCAATTTCCCTTTACTTAAACGAAATGCTCAGAAGTGCCGGAGTTAGAACCGCAATGACAAGGACCGATGATTCTTATGTTTCTCTAAATGACAGACCTGTTATGGCAAACAATCTCGGTGCAGAACTGTTTTTGAGCGTTCATTCAAACTCTTTCAATAATGATATTGCCGAGGGGACAGAGGTTCTCTATTTTAAAAACGGCGGTAGTTCCTACGGGATAAGCGGTGAAGAATTTGCCCGCCTTTTACAGCAAGAGCTTGTATCGGCACTCGGAACCTTTGACCGAGGCATAACCGACGGCTCGGAAATGTATGTTATTAAACACACTTCAATGCCCGCTGTTATTGCGGAGATTGCTTTTGTTTCAAATCCCGATGATTTAGCAAAGCTCACAAGTGAGCAATATCAAAAAAAGGCCGCGTACGCTCTTTGCAGGGCAACAATCAGGGCAATTAATATTATTTCGGAAAATAAAGGTTAACTCAGCCGAGCGATTCCGGTGAAATGACGGCACCGGAATAGATATTTGGAGGAAATATGAACATTCCTTATGATTATTATAAAACATTTTATTATGTTGCAATGTACCACAGCTTTACGAAGGCTGCGGAAATTATGCTTGCAAATCAGCCTAATGTCACAAGAACAATTAAAAATCTTGAGCTGCTCTTAGGGTGTCGGCTTTTTGTCCGCACGAACCGAAGCGTTTCTCTGACACCTGAGGGGGAAAAGCTTTTTAATCATGTGCGTGTTGCGGTTCAGCAGCTGCGTGACGGTGAAAACGAAATCGAATCTGACAGGAGCTTAAATTCAGGAACGGTTAAGATTGGGGCGGGGGATACAACTCTGCACGGAATTTTGCTTCCCGTGCTGAATGATTTTAGAAAGAAGTATCCCAATGTCAAAATTCAGCTCACCAACAAATCAACTCAGAATAATATTAAAGCCGTAAAAAACAGCATTGTTGATTTTGCATTTGTGACAACTCCTACCGGAAGCATGGACGGGTTGGATGTTTTTCGTCTGCAGAGATACAAGGAAATCCCGATTGCCGGTTCTGAATTTCTGCATCTTAAAGGTAAGGAGTTTAACCTCAGGGATATTTGCAGACTTCCGCTTATTACCCTTGGCAGGGAAACTAAAACATACGAGTTTTACAGTCATTTTTTCATGAAGCAAGGAATTAATTTTGTTGCGGATACCGAAGCTGCGTCCATTGACCAGCTTGTGCCGCTTGTAAAAAACAACCTCGGTATTGCATTCGTTCCCGAGTTTATAGCAAAGGGTGCAATTGACGATAGGACAGTTTTTCAAATCAAACTTAAGGAAGAATTGCCCGAAAGGTTCATGTGCATGATTC
Source organism: uncultured Eubacteriales bacterium (assembly GCA_902492655.1). GTDB lineage: Bacteria > Bacillota > Clostridia > HGM11514 > HGM11514 > CAKSKB01. Next base: position 11,671 of record CABUMF010000017.1, read on the forward strand.
AGAGGAAGGATGATTCCTTAAGCATTGCCGCAAGGCGTTTCAGGGAAATTGTAACCGGCGGAAGCCTTGTATAAATGTACAGAAAAAAGGGAAAGACAAAAAGTCTTTCCCAAAAAATTGGTATTTGCGATAGTCTGTGAAGATGTTGATTAAGCGTTTGTGCTTGATTCAGCGAAGCTGTCAACCTGGTAAGTAGTTACCTTGTAGCCATCTTCGTCTGTTACAGTACCTACACGCTGATAACCAACTGCGATGTCTTCACTGAGTTTGAGATTAACTCTCTCAAGCTCCGGTTTCATGTAAGTTTTCATCTTCAAAACTCCTAACAAATATTTGTTAATTAAATTATAGTACAAATTATACCATTTGTCAAGTGTTTTTTAAAAAAAATTAAAACATTTCTTTATTTTTCCGAAAAATGCTTCTCGGTGTAGCTGTCAAAAATCAAATCATCAATATCCTCATTGATTTTTTCTTCATTTTCAGTAGTTTCCAAAGTTTTTTCGTCGTCCATAAAATCACCTCATTTCCGCTTTGAATATTATATGTTGAAAACGGATTAAAATTTACCGTGACTGAAAGAATAATTTAAATAAAAAAATTATAAAACTTATTGAAAAAAATGTTGATTTTTGAAAAATTGTGTGATATAATTGACAGGTATGGCATTGGTGTGCCTGTATTTTATTTTGTTAAAATTATGACAATGTTATTAGGAGGTCAGAATATGGCTAACAAACCAGTGATTGCATTTAACGGTACTCCCGAACAGGAAGAATTGCTTGATGCTGTAATCGCAAAGTACAAAGACACTAAGGGTGCTCTCATCCCGGTGCTTCACGAGGCACAGGATATCTACGGCTACCTTCCGATTGAGGTTCAGACGATGATCTCGGATAAGCTGGGGATTCCGCTTGCAGAAATCTACGGTGTTGTTACATTCTACACTCAGTTCAGCCTTAATCCGAAGGGGAATTACAAGGTTTCCGTTTGCTTGGGTACTGCTTGTTACGTTAAGGGCTCCGGCGATGTTTTGGAGGCTATCAAAACAAAGCTTGGAATTGATGTCGGTGAATGTACCCCTGACAGGAAGTTTTCTCTCGATGCCACAAGATGCATCGGCGCTTGCGGTCTTGCTCCTGTTTTAACCGTTAATGACGAGGTTTACGGCAAGGTGACGGTTGACGATGTTGATGAAATTTTAGGAAAGTATATGTAACTTATTGGAGGTGTCAAAAATGGTGAAAACTTTAGAAGAATTAAATGCTCTTAGAGAAAAAGCTCTGGGCGAGCTTAAAATACGAAAAGGTGAAAAGAAGTCTGCTTCCGGTAAATTACATAACATTCTTGTCTGCGGCGGTACGGGATGTACTTCTTCAAAAAGCCCCGAAATTGTTAAGGAATTCAGAGCACAGCTTGAAAAGGTTGGTCTTTCCGATAAGGTAAATGTTATTCAGACAGGCTGCTTCGGTCTTTGTGCTATGGGTCCTATCGTTGTTATTTATCCCGAAGGTGTTCTTTACAACATGGTTCAGATTTCCGACTGCGAAGAAATCGTTCGTGAACATATCGTCAGCGGAAACACTGTTGAAAGACTTATCCATGTCGGAACTGAAAAGGATTTACAGCCTACTTTCGATGATATTACATTCTATAAAAGACAGCACAGAATCGCTCTTCGTAACTGCGGTGTTATAGATCCCGAATGTATCGAGGAATACATTGCTCTTGACGGTTACCAGGCTCTTGCGAAGGTTCTTACCTCAATGAAGCCGGAAGAAGTTATTCAGACTGTTCTTGATTCCGGTCTCCGCGGCAGAGGGGGTGCGGGCTTCCCGACAGGTCTTAAATGGAAGTTTGCGGCTAATTCCAAAAATGATTTGAAATATGTTTGCTGTAACGCCGACGAAGGCGACCCCGGTGCTTTTATGGACAGAAGCGTTCTTGAGGGTGATCCTCATTCTGTTGTTGAAGCTATGACTATTGCGGCTTACGCAGTAGGTTCAACCCAGGGCTACATTTACATAAGAGCTGAGTACCCGATTGCTGTTCAGAGACTTCAGAAGGCTATTGACCAGGCAAGGGAATACGGTATGCTCGGAAAGAACATTTTCGGAACCGATTTTGAATTTGACCTCGGAATAAGACTCGGTGCCGGAGCTTTCGTTTGCGGTGAAGAAACCGCTCTTATGACCTCTATCGAAGGTCACAGAGGAGAACCCAGACCTCGTCCTCCGTTCCCGGCGGTTAAAGGTCTTTGGGAAAAGCCTACTCTTCTTAATAACGTTGAAACTTATGCAAATATTACCGCAATTATAAACAACGGCGCAGAATGGTTCGCTTCAATGGGAACCGAAAAGAGTAAGGGTACAAAGGTATTTGCTCTCGGCGGTAAGGTTAACAACACCGGTCTTGTTGAAATTCCTATGGGTACTACCTTGCGTGAGGTTGTTTACGATATCGGCGGCGGTATCCCCGGCGGTAAGAAATTTAAAGCCGCTCAGACAGGCGGACCTTCCGGCGGATGCATTCCCGCTCAGCTTATTGATACTCCGATTGATTACGATTCTCTTATTAGCATCGGTTCAATGATGGGGTCGGGCGGTCTTATAGTTATGGACGAAGACAACTGTATGGTTGATATAGCAAAGTTCTTCCTCGAATTTACCGTTGATGAATCCTGCGGTAAGTGTGCTCCCTGTCGTATAGGTACAAGAAGAATGCTTGAAATTCTCACTAAGATTACCGAAGGCGAGGGTACGGTTGAGGATATAGAAAAGCTCAAGTCTTTGGCTGAAAATATTAAGACTTCCGCATTCTGCGGTCTCGGTCAGACAGCACCGAACCCTGTTCTCAGCACATTGAGATATTTTGAGGACGAGTACATGGCTCATGTTGTTGACAAGAAATGTCCCGCAGGTGTTTGTAAGGCACTTGTTTCGTTTAAGATTGACCCCGATAAGTGTAAGGGTTGTACAAAGTGCGCAAGAAACTGCCCTGTCGGTGCAATTTCGGGTTCTGTTAAGAATCCTCATACTATTGATACTTCAAAATGCGTTAAGTGCGGTGCTTGCGTTGCTGCTTGTCCGTTCGGCGCTATTTCCAAATAAGAAAGGAGCTTTGGTTTAATATGAATATGGTTAATATTAAAATAAATGACAGAGATTATTCCGTTCCCGATTCTTATAAGATTATAGACGCTGCAAGAGATGCCGGCATTCGCATCCCTACACTCTGTTATCTTAAAGACCTCAACGAAATCGGCGCGTGCAGAATGTGCCTGGTTGAAGTAAAGGGTGCAAAAGCACTTCAGGCAGCCTGCGTATATCCGGTTTCCGAAGGACTTGAAATTTATACAAATTCTCCGAAGGTAAGAAATGCAAGAAAAGCTACATTGGAGCTCATTCTTTCAAATCATGAAAAGAAGTGTCTTACCTGCGTAAGAAGCCAGAACTGTGAGCTTCAGGCTCTCGCTCGTGAGCTTGGCGTTGATGAGCTTCCTTATGAGGGAGATAATGTTCATTACGAGCTTGATGAAAGCTCAACTTCAATCGTAAGGGATAACAATAAATGTGTTCTTTGCCGCCGTTGTGTTGCAGCCTGCGATAATCAGGAGATTTCGGTTATCACTCCTGCGGACAGAGGCTTTGCTGCTCATATCACAACAGCTTTTGAACAGCCTATGAAGGATGTAGGATGCGTATTCTGCGGTCAGTGTATCGTGGCTTGTCCTGTCGGTGCTCTTACAGAAAGAAACGATATTCCAAAGGTTATCGAGGCTATTGACAATCCCGAAAAGCACGTCGTTGTTCAGACGGCTCCTGCAGTAAGAGCAGCACTCGGTGAAGAATTCGGTCTTCCCATGGGCACTCCTGTGACAGGTAAAATGGTTGCCGCTCTCAAGCTTCTTGGTTTTGATAAGGTGTTTGATACAGATACGGGCGCCGATCTTACAATCATGGAGGAAGGAACAGAGTTTATCGAAAGATTTACAAAGGGCGAAAATCTCCCGATTATCACTTCCTGTTCTCCCGGTTGGGTTAAATTCTGCGAGCATTATTATCCCGAGTTTCTCCCGAACCTTTCTTCCTGCAAATCTCCTATGGAAATGTTTGCGGCTGTTATTAAATCTTACTACGCAGAAAAGAACGATCTTAAGAAGGAAGATATTTTCTCCGTTGCTATTATGCCTTGTACTTCAAAGAAATTCGAGGCAAGCCGTGAGGAACACTCCACAAGCGGTTCAAGAGATGTTGATGTTTCTCTTACAACCCGTGAACTTGCAAGAATGATTAAGGAAGCAGGTATTGACTTTAATTCGCTTCCGGATGAAGAATTTGACCAGCCCTTTGGTGAAGCTACCGGAGCCGGTGTAATATTCGGTACAACAGGCGGCGTTATGGAGGCTGCTATCAGAACAGTTTATGAAATTCTTGAAGGCAAGGAGCTTGATAACCTTAATATTGAGCCCGTAAGAGGTCTTGAAGGTCTTAAGGAAGCTACATTGAAGATTGCCGGCAAGGATGTTAGAATTGCCTGTGCACACGGTACTGCAAATGCAAGAATTGTTCTTGAAAAGATCAAGGCAGGCGAGCATTATGATTTCATCGAAATTATGGCTTGCCCGGGCGGATGTATTCACGGAGGCGGTCAGCCTATAGTTGATTCCGCTACAAAGGCGAAGGTAAATGTTAAGGAGCTCAGAGCGAAGGCTCTTTATGCTGAGGACGAAGCTTCAACCCTCAGAAAGTCTCATGACAATCCTTATATCAAGAAGCTTTACGAGGAGTATTTTGAAGCTCCCGGAAGCCATAAGGCTCATGAACTTCTCCACACAACCTATACCAAACGTTCAAATCACTAAAATATGCGGCGGTGCAATTATTGCACCGCCACATTTTTTTATATTTCGCTTAAAATTTCATCAGCCTTTTCGTTTTCAAATCCGAGACACCAACAGGCGATTCCTTTCAGCCTGTGTTTTTTTGCAAGCTCGATTCTCGAGTTTAACGAGTTTTCGTTTTCCTGCCACACCGAAAACTTACTTCCGTCCTTATAAAACTCAAAATAGTCAAGTCCGCTGTCGTCTTTAATTGCTGTGAGACCGTTTTCGATTTTGATATTTTCACTTTCGTTCATCGCAATTGCATTTGATGATATTACGGTTCCGTCTTTTTCCTCCCAAAGCCTTGTGTAAAAGGGAATACCGAGTATGAATTTTTCGGTCGGAACCTCGCTTAGCATATCGGAAATTGCGTTTTCAACCCAATCAATCCCCGAAACAGGTCCCGGGACTTTCGATGTTCTCGGGTACTGGTCATATCCCATAAGTATTACAAAATCTGCGTATTTGCTGATTTCCGCCCTGTCATAACACATTGAATAGAACATACTTCCACGATTGATTTTTGTAACATCCACCGACAGAATTTTTCCGTTTTCATGAAGCTTTTCGGATAATTCCTTTATAAATTCGCTGAACAGCTCCCGATCGTCGGAGTACATATTTTCAAAATCAATGTTTGCGCCCTCAATTTCGTACTCCGTACAAAGCGATACGATTTTGTCGCAAATACTGCTTCTTTTTTCGGCGTCCTGCATAATCCCTCTTGTAATATCCGGATCGAAGCCGTTTGTGAAAACTCCCCAGATTTCCAAATTGATACTGTCGGTAAATTCCTTTGATGAAAGATGCTCAAAATCACCGTTCTCATCCATTCTGAAAAGGACGGGGGATAAAATATCGGCACATTTTAATGTGTTTTGATATTTGCACTCCTTGTCCCAAACTATAACGGGCATGGAAGTCGAATCAACGGGCTTTTTTTCCGCATCTTTTTCCGAACGGGTGTTAAGATACCATGAAAAAGCGGCGGCGGCAACGGTTACAAGTACAATATATATGATTATTTTTTTCATTTTCATCACCCGTACATTATACTGCTTTTATTCGGAAGTTATGACACGGGGTGAACGGCGATAATCATTTCCGCCTTTGGGATTTTTCGTGAACAGAGAACGGAGGTTTCCCGACTTTATGTCAAACGCAAGCTGTCTTGAGGAAAATCCTTGCTTGGAAAGATTTGTGATTACAGGGAGTGATATGGAGTTTTGCCGCAGAAGTCCGCATCCGGTTTTACTCATTGACAGTATTCTTATATACTCCGGTGTGTAGTCTTCCTTTCCGATGCCGAGCATGGAGCAGGCAACGCACCTTAATATTCTTCCTGTTGTATAACGCTTTGTTTTTGCAAGCTCCAAAAATTCATCAAAGCTTTCCGCATCGTTTGCCGCCTGCTTAATGCGGTTTTGCAGTCCTTCAGAGCACCCGTAAGCCTTGCTTAAAGCATCCGCCTCTATACACCTTAAATGTGAAAGTGCGGCAAGCTTATACTTTTCAAAATCAGTAATGTCGGACTTTTCCAAAGCATGGGGCATATACTTTTTTGCCTCGTTAAGATTTTCTCTTATATATGTTGCAGAGGCATATTCACCTTCGGGCGTCATGCTGTCATAAGCGTTAAACCTTCTTTTAACAGTGAACGGTTTTATCGGACTTTTAAGCCTGTCTATCGCTTTAAGATACTCATAACCCAATATGTCGTTAGGAGTTTTGGGAAGGGAAACCCCGTACACCTTTTTTGCGGCATTATAACGTGCCGCAGGAAAAGAATACCCCAAATCAAGCTCCGCCTGAAGCTGAGCTTTGAAATCGGCATCATTTTCGTCTATAATCTGTATCTTCTCGTTTTCGGAGCCAAAGGAAAGCATATCAACAAAACCTAAAGCAGAAAGAATATATACTCCTCCGTATGCAAAGCGTTCCGCAGAGGAAAGTGCGAAAACTGCGGGAAGCTCGATAACTATATCCGCGCCGCACCGAACCGCATCGTCTGCCCGTGAGAATTTATCGCAAACAGCCGGCATTCCTCGTTGCACAAAGCTTCCGCTCATCACGCACACAACCGCATCCGCATTCTTCTTGGTTTCCGAAATATGATACAGATGTCCGTTATGAAAAGGATTGTATTCACATATTATTCCCGCTGTTTTCAAAAAAATCACCCGTTTTTGATAAAGCTGTATTTTTCTGTTAATTTATGATATATGCTGTCGTCCTCTTTGTAGGTTTTCAGTCTGTCGGTTGAATGTACCCAACCAACCTCGTCCTTCATAAGCTCCCGTCTGAAATCATTTCCGTCCCAAACTATTCTGCCCTCGAAAATTTCAAGTCCTTCTTCGGAATATTTATTGCCGCTTTCAAGCGAAGATTTAAGCATATCAAAGAATTTGTTCCACCTCATCTTATAATATCCCGAAATAAGCCCCGACCATTCCTTCCATGCATAATCGAAAAGCAGGGACTTTTTTTCATTACCCCAAATTGTTACCTGCTCACGGGCGTTATATTCATAAAGTCTCGCTTCATCATCGTTTGTCGCAATCTTCCTTGCTTCGTCAATCCATTTTTGCATTCTCCAATCGGGTATTTGATACAAAAGCTCGTCCATATCGTCAAGCAACTCTATAAATTGATTTGATTTTTGGTTAAAGCCTTCGATGTCATCGCCTTTGTAAGCGTCCATCGTGCTTCTGTAAAGCTTAAGAGCATAATTTGAAAGAGCTTGCCTTAATAAATCATATTTATCATATTTATATCCCGGTGAATCATTTTCTATTTTACTGAAGTTTTCGGAAACCTCAAAGAGTTTTTTGTTGTCATAGGTTTCATCAAAGCTGTCACATGGACCGCAGCTTTTGGTATCGAGGGAAGGTCGGGAGCAAATAAGGGACGCACAGTTGTACATTTTATCGCTGCCCTCCGCATAAACAAGCTCTATGGCATCAGAGATATTTTTGATTACTGCTTCATCATCGGTTTTGTATCTTCTCTTTGCATAACCCTTTATCCAGCCCTTAAGGTCAATTTCGCTTTCAGCAGTAAGCATATCAAAGGCAAGGTCATAATAAAGAGGATTCTGACCAATTCCTTCCATGAAAAGACCAGTCCCGACTGCATTTTCGTAGTCATTATGTATAACCTTAAACTGATTGTCCGCAAGGCGCTTCAAATCTCCGTGGAGGTTCATTCTTGCACCGAAATTGTGAAGTGAACCAACGACAAAATCATAGCCCCAAAAACCTTCGTTGTTCTTTGCGGTTGTACCTCTAAGGTCAAATATAAGAAGGTGATTTTTCGGTACGGCAGTCGCTATGTCGCGCCTGAGGGACCAAGCCTGCATAACCCAAGTATAGTTATTGTCAAACTCGTTCATAAGGTCGGCAATTATACTGCCAACGGCTGCAAGATACTCAGAGCCTTCCTTTGGCGGCGTGCCCTCGTGAAAAGGATCGGCACAATAAAAGCCGTAAAGGCCGAAAATATCTTTCATATTTTTCATGTACAACCTTCCCACCTTCATAAACAGCTCGTCTGTAGGGTCAAGCTGTGCGGTGTGGGAAATGTTGTTCCAGTGCTTTTTTACCAGGATATTACTGTCTTTGTATCTGTCAATAAACATCATGGGAACACAGCCGGTAAAGCCTTGCTGCATTGGTGTCATTCCAAGCTCCAGCTCTCTTCCGATTATTTTTTTGCCAAGCTCGGTATTTCGCTTTATAAAAGACATGGGCAGAGGTCCTGAAAATGACTCGATATTTCCCATAAGCTGCCAAGCAAAAAAGGCAGGCCCTACAAGATAATTTCTTGCCTCGTCATCGGAAAATCCAAGGTCAATGAGCGTTTTATACCACACATATTCGGTTCCGGTAACCGAAAGGGGAAGATTAACGCCGTTTATAGCCATTATATCCAGTTCTTTTTCCCAACGCTCCCAATCCCACCATGCACAGCTATAGGAATGAGTGCAGAAATTCATGTAAGTACGATATTTTTGCGGAATTTCTGCGGATAAAGGTTCAAAATCCATATCAGTATCAATCGAAATTTCCTCTCCTATACAGCTCCACGAAATATCGGCGTTTTGAATGTGCTTAAGATAGTATCCGAAGGCTACGCAAAGCGCACTCTGTGTACTTCCGCCCAAAGTGATTTTTCCATTTTCTTTTTTTATAGACCAACACTCAACTTCACATTCTTTTAGTTCTAACCTAAAATACTCGGATTTTCCAGGTATCAGCCTTTCGATAAGCGAATAAACCGCATTGATTTTTGTGCCATTTTGTTCCATAGTAATCTCCTCATTTATAATTTGTTACTTAAATATAACATAAAAACATTTTAATGTCAATTAGTATTTGACAAAAGCGGAACAATATGATAAAATATATGATAATTGGGAGGATGAGTACATGAGTACAGTCAATGAATCTAATAAAACATTTTATATTACCACACCGATATATTATCCGAGCGACAAGCTCCATATCGGTCACGCTTATACCACCGTTGCGGCTGATGCTATGTCAAGATTCAAGCGCAAAAAAGGCTATGATGTGCGTTTTCTCACAGGTTCTGACGAGCACGGTCAGAAAATCGAGAGAAAAGCAAAGGCGGCAGGGGTTACTCCGAAGCAGTATGTTGACGAGATTGTCAGCAATTTCAAGGAGCTTTGGAGGGTGCTTAACATCTCAAACGATGATTTTATAAGAACAACCGACAAGCGCCATGAGCTCGTTGTTCAGAAAATATTTGAAAAGCTCTACGAAAAGGGCGATATTTATAAGAGTAAGTACGAAGGCTGGTACTGTACTTCCTGTGAGGCTTTCTGGACGGAAATCCAGCTTGCTGAAGGCAAATGCTGTCCCGACTGCGGTCAAAAGGTGGAGCTTACAGAGGAGGAAAGCTACTTCTTCAGGCTTTCCAAGTACCAGGACAGGCTTATTAAGCTTTTGGAGGAAAATCCCGAATTTCTTCAGCCCCAGACAAGATGTAACGAGATGCTCAACAACTTTTTAAGACCCGGACTTGAGGATTTGTGTGTTTCAAGAACCAGCTTTACATGGGGAATCCCCGTAACCTTCGATAAAAAGCACATCGTTTACGTTTGGCTTGATGCGCTTACAAACTACATCAGCGCCCTTGGATATTTGAGCGATGATGAAACCTTGTTTAATAAATATTGGCCTGCCGATGTTCATCTTGTGGGAAAGGAAATCGTGCGTTTCCACACAATTATCTGGCCCGCAATCTTGATGGCTCTCGATTTGCCCCTTCCAAAGAAGGTTTACGGGCACGGCTGGCTGCTTCTTGACGGCGGCAAGATGTCAAAATCAAAGGGCAATGTTGTTGACCCCATTGTGCTTGTAGACAAGTACGGTGTTGACGCTATAAGATATTTCCTTCTTCGTGAGGTTCCCTTCGGTTCTGACGGCGTGTTCTCCAATGAGGCTCTTATTCACAGAATCAATTCCGACCTTGCAAACGACCTTGGCAACCTGGTTTCAAGAACCGTTTCCATGATTGAAAAATATTTCGGCGGTACGCTTCCTGCCGATCGTGAGGCGGGCGAGTTTGACGATAAGCTTATTTCCCTTGCGAAAGACGCATTTTCAAAAACGGAAGAGCTTATGGAATCAATGCAGTTTAATACCGCCCTGGTTGAAATCTGGAAGCTTGTTTCGGGAACGAATAAATATATTGACGAAACAGCTCCGTGGGTGCTTGCAAAGTCCGATTCAAAGAGTGCAAGGCTTGCAACAGTTATGTACAATCTTTCCGAGGCTATAAGAATTATTGCGGTTTTGATTTCTCCGTTTATGCCCGATACCTCAGAGGAAATTTTCAGACAGCTCGGAATTGCCGATGACAGCGCAAAGATTTGGGACAGTGCCGCTTCTTGGGGCGTTATTCCCGAAGGCTTCAAGGTTTCAAAGGGTAAACCTCTGTTCCCGAGAATTGATGTTGAGGCTGAGCTTAAAGAGCTTGAGGCGCTGAATCCGGCGGCTTCGGCAAAGGCACCCGAGAAGAAAGACGATGCTAAAGAGCCTACAATTAAAATAGACGATTTTGCAAAAATAAAGCTTAAAACAGCCAAGGTTTTGGAATGTGAAAGGGTAGAAGGCTCTGAAAAGCTTTTAAAATTCCTGCTCGATTGCGGAAGTGAAAAGAGAACTATCGTTTCGGGTATTGCAAAGTGGTACGCTCCCGAGGATTTGCTCGGAAAAACCGTTGTAATAGTTGCAAATTTGAAGCCTGCAAAAATCAAGGGCATTTTGTCCGAGGGTATGATTCTTTCTGCCGAGAAGGACGGTAAGCTTTCGGTTGTATCAACGCTTTCAGATATTCCCGGCGGCTTTGAGGTATGCTGAAATGATTTTTGATTCTCATGCACATTACGATGATGAACAGTTCGACTCGGATCGGGACTCTTTGCTTGAAGAAATAAACTTATCCGGTATAAAAAGAATTGTCAATGTGGCGTCTGATATTGAAAGCTCTTATAAGTGCATTCATCTTTCGGAAAAATATGATTGGATTTATGCCTCAGTTGGTATTCATCCCGAATTTGCCGATAGGTTAAATGACGAAAGCATCGGCGAACTATCGAGCCTTCTTAATAGAGATAAGGTTGTAGCTTTGGGGGAAATAGGCCTTGATTATTACTACGATGATGTGCCAAGGGATGTTCAAAGACGGGCGTTTGAGCGTCAGCTTGAGCTTTCTGTTCAAAAAAATGTTCCCGTGATTATTCATGACAGAGATGCCCACGGGGACACGCTTTCCATTGTGAAATCCTTTGGTGGCAAGGTGCGTGGCATTATGCACTGTTTTTCGGGAAGTAAAGAGTTTGCCGAGGAAATGCTCAAGCTGGGATTTTACATTTCATTTTCCGGCTCGGTTACTTTTAAGAATGCCAAAAATCTTGCGGAAGCCGCCCAAGTTGTCCCCGATGACAGGATTTTAGCTGAAACGGACTGTCCGTATCTTACGCCTGTTCCGCACAGAGGCAAGCGAAATTCTTCTCTTTATCTTCCGGATACAATAAGGCATCTGGCTGTGCTCCGGTCGGTTTCTTTTGACTCTATGTGCAAAATAACATACGAAAACGCTTGCAGAGTGTTCAATATTTAATATAATTTTAAAGAAGGTTGTTTGTGGATAACCTTCTTTTTCTTGTGGATAACTGCAAAAATTTATGTGGACAACTCGCAATTTCTTGTTGATAACTTCATTATTTTTGTGGATTGATTGAATTTTTTTGTCATGGGGGGTGGTGACAGCTGTGTCATGAGGGGGGTGACACGATTGACCTTTAAATAATATTTAAATTTAATAAGACTTATATTTTAATAATAAATACAAATATATAATTATTTATTTATTATCAGTAGTATATAAACAAAGAAATTTAAACTTGCGTAATTTGCGCAAAGGTATTGAAATTTTTGCCGTTTTGTGGTATAATATAAACATAAAGCCTTGCAAGCAAGCATTTTTACTTAAGGTATAATATACTACAATAAGTTTTTTGGAGGAAGTGTTTTATAATGACTGAAATTGATATATTTTCCGGGTTTTTGGGAGCGGGCAAAACAACGCTCATCAAAAAGCTCATTGAGGAAAGCTATAAGGGCGAAAAAATCGTGCTTATAGAAAATGAGTTCGGTGAAATCGGTATTGACGGCGGATTTATGCAGGACGCAGGCGTTCAGATTAACGAAATGAATTCCGGCTGTATTTGTTGCAGTCTTGTGGGTGATTTCGGCAAGGCTCTTAAGTCTGTTATAGATGATTATTCGCCTGACAGAATTCTCATAGAGCCATCCGGCGTAGGTAAGCTGAGCGATGTAATAAAAGCCGCTTCTGCCGCAACGGAGTGGGGCGGAAAGCTGAACAGCTTTATGACCGTAGTTGATGCTTCAAAATGCAAAATGTACATGAAGAACTTCGGCGAGTTTTTCAATGACCAGATTGAAAATGCCGGTATTATTGTGTTTAGCCATACGGATAAGGTTAGCGAAGACAAGCTTCAGGCGGCGGTTGATATGGTTAGAGAGCACAATGAGAAAGCCGTTATTATTACTACCCCTTGGGATCAGCTTTCGGGGCGTGATATTACCGAAGCGGCTCAAAATTCATTGCAGGATGAAATTGCTGAGCTTCGTAACGAACATCATCATGAGCATCACCACCATGATGAGGACTGCGATTGTCACGATCATGAACATGAACACGAGCATCATCACCACGATGATGATTGCGACTGCGGATGTCTCGACCACGAGTATGAACACGAGCATCATCACCACGATGATGATTGCGATTGCGGTTGCCATGACCATGATCATGAGCATCATCACCACCATCATCATGCAGACGAGGTATTCTCGAGCTGGGGAAGAGAAACTACAAAGACATTTTCTGATGAAAAAATCAAGGAAATACTTGAGTCCTTGGACGATTCTTCCGTTTACGGCACAATTCTTCGTGCAAAGGGTATCGTTTCCGCAGGTGACCATTGGATTCACTTTGATTATGTTCCCGGCGAGCCTGATGTAAGGCACGGCTCGGCAGGAATAACAGGAAGAATTTGCGTTATAGGCTCAAAGATTGATGAGCATAAGCTGGAAGAATTGTTTGAGGTCTGATTATGAATAACAAAAAAGAAATACCTGTATATTTGTTTACCGGTTTTCTGGAAGCCGGAAAAACCAAGGGAATTACGGGAACGCTTATGGACAGACGATTTAATTCCGGCGAGAACACGCTTCTTTTGGTTTGCGAAGAAGGAATTGAGGAGTATGAGCCGGAAAAGTTTCCGAACACAAAGGTTTTTGTTGAAACAGTCGATGACGAGTCGGAGCTTACCTCCGAATACTTTGAAGCCCTTTCAAAAAAGCATAAAATTGACCGCTGTATTGTTGAATACAACGGTATGTGGATGCTCGATTCACTCTATCGTGCACTTCCCGAGGACTGGTTTGTGTATCAGGAAATCATGTTTGCCGACAGTAATACCTTTATAAATTACAATGCAAATATGAGAAGTCTTGTGGCGGATAAGCTCCAAAGCTGTGAGCTTGTTGTTTTCAACCGTTCGGGAGAAGATACCGACAGGGGAGAGTTTCACAAAATCGTTAGAGGTCTATCAAGGCGTGCGGCAATCTGCTACGAGATGCCCGACGGTGTTATGGAATACGATGAAATTGAAGATCCGCTTCCATTTGACATCAATGCTCCGGTTATAGAAATTGCCGACCGTGACTATGCGCTTTTTTACCGTGATTTTTCCGAGGAAATGGATAAATACATCGGAAAGACTGTAAAATTCAAAGGCATAATTGCCGCTGAAAAGAATTTTCCAAAGAATACCGTTGTTATAGGTAGACACGTTATGACCTGCTGTGAGGCGGACATTGCGTATAACGGAATTGTTTGTAAGTTCAGGCGAGATGTGAACTTCAAAACCCGTGACTGGGCGGTTGTAACAGGTGTGATAAATTACGAACGAAATAAGCTTTATAAGGGAGAGGGTCCTGTTATCGACTGTATTTCCTTCGATTATTCGCCTCCTGCCGACCCCGAGCTTGCAACATTTTATTGATTCGGAGAAAATGATATGATAAAATATGAAAATGCCCAAAACGGTAAGTTTATCATTTTCAGTTCAAGCGACGAATTCTGCTCAAAGGAATTTAAGCTTGACATATCTTTTGATGAATTTCTGTGTTCTTATCGGAAGAAACCGTTTTTTATGCACGCAATCTGCGGCAAAACAACCGAAGAAATCCCTCCCGAAACTCAGTTTTTGCTTACAAGGTCCGGAAGTGAATATACGGTTTTGTTTCCGCTTGCAACGGATTTTTCAAGGGCGAGCATTTGCGGTGGCAAAAAGCTTTCTTTGTGCGTTGAAACAGGAGATGAAAGCTCTCCCGTGAAATCGGGAATCGGTGCGTACATCGCCCATGGTGAGTATCCTTATGCGCTTATAAAATCCGCAGTTGTGGATATTTCCGAAAAAATCGGAACATTTAAGCTTTCAAAAGACAAAAGAATACCGAAATTTACGGAGTATTTCGGCTGGTGCACATGGAATGCAATGGGTATTGATGTCAGCGATGAAAAGATTCTTATGGGGCTTGAATCCTTCGGGGAATATGTTCCCAAGTTTTTGATTTTGGATGACGGCTGGCAGACAGTAAATGATTCGTACGGCTCAAGAGGGCAGTGGAAGCTTTCATCATTTAGGGAAAACGATAAGCTTTGCGGCGGTCTTTCAGAAACTGTCAAAAGATGCAAGGAAATGGGAGTTGAAAGCTTTTTTGTATGGCATGCGCTCATGGGATACTGGGGCGGAATTGATCCCGAATCCGAGGAAATGAAAAAATATTCTCCTGAGCTTATTTTTGCCAAATTCAATGACTATCTTCGTAAAAATAACGAGGAATGTATAAATGGAAACGAGATTTATTACGGTCTTGCATCCGATGACAAGATTTTCGATTTTTATAATGATTATCATAAATATCTTGCCTCGCAAGGGGTTGACGGCGTAAAGGTTGATACCCAGTATTACGCAGAGGCTGTAGCACGTGGCAGAGGCGGCAGAGGCAAGCTTTACAGTAAGATAAGAGAAGGGTTGGAAGCCTCCGCAAACTTAAATTTCGGAGGAGAGCTTATTAACTGTATGTCCTGCGGAAATGACATTACATATCGCCTTAAAGCATCCAATATGACAAGAACCTCGGACGACTTTTATCCTGAAATTTTAGAGTCTCACTGTGAGCATATTTACAACAATGCTGTAAACAGTCTTTTCACAAGGGATATAACAAAGTGCGACTGGGATATGTTTATGACAAAACACGAATACGGTGCTTTTCACGGGGCATCCCGCGCTGTTTCCGGCGGACCTGTTTATGTTACAGATTCGGTGGGAGAGCATGATTTTGATGTAATTGCGGCACTTCGTATGTCGGACGGTAGAGTGCCTCTTTGCGAAGATACTGCAGTACCGACGGTTGATTGCCTCATGACCGACCCTAAATCGTCAGCTTCTCCTTTTAAGCTTATTAACAGGAATAAATTCAGTACTGTATTAGCCGCTTTTAACCTCAACACTGAAGGAAAAAGCGTAACGGGAAAGCTTGATTCTGAAAGCTTTTCGTATAAAAACCAGGCTGTGGTTTCGGGAAGCTTTACACTTTCTCGGAAGGATTTTGATATTTTTACAAAATGTGATGTGAAGGACGGCTTTGGGATTTTCGGATTAACCCGTTTTTACAACATGGGCGGCAGTGTTGCCGATTTTAGGACTTTCGGAGATTGCGCTTTCGTAACACTTTTGGATACGGGAAGGTGCGCCGCTTATTGTGATGTGGTACCCAATGAGGTTATATCCGGCGGTAATTCTATTGAATTTTCCTATGATAACGGGCTTTTGATGTTTGATGCCTGTGATAAAGAAATTGTAATAAAAAAATAAACGGTTGACAAACCGTGTAAAAAGTGGTATAATTTTTGTTGCAAAGTAGGAATCGGTGCGTTAAGTGAGAGAGGAACGGGAAGTTGTCCTTTCTACGAAAAGCGTTTTGCTTGCGGTGCCGTTTCCGCATTCCGTTGCTGCATCTAGTGATTTTTCGGCAGATTTTTTTCTGCCAAATTGCCGCTGTTTGGCGTTTTTGCCTTAATTTCCTTTTTGCAGTAATTTGCAGAAAGGAATTTTTATTATGAAAAAATTAACATTAAGACAGTTATGTATTTTAGGCATGCTTGTTGCACTGACTATCGTGTTCGGCTTTTTCGCAACATGGAGAATAGGTGCTTCAATCAAGATTTCGCTTAAGTTCAGCTCGGTATATGTCGCAGCTGTGCTGTTCGGCCCGATTATCGGCGGCATTGTGGGTATGGCATCCGATATTGCTTCGTTCATAGCAAATCCGGCTGCAGGATTTATTCCGCTTATTACCGTTGCGGAGTTTGCAATCGGAGCGGTTTACGGCTTATTTTTCAAGAATGTTGAGTTTTCAAAGCCGCATTTACCGAGAGTTTTTCTTTGTTGCGCATTTCAGGCACTCGTATTGGATATGCTTGTAAAAACATTTGCAATTTCATATTCCTTCGGTACAGGCTTTGCGGCAATGCTTATGCAAAGGCTCCCGGTGGGGATTAACTTTGTGATTCAGTTTGCGGTGATTGCCGTTCTCAATATTTACATGGAAAAATTCAAAAAAATCTGTTACAGATGACCTAAGTATTTTTTAACAATATATTCCCGTGCATCTGTTTCGGCGGAGTCGTCAAGCGGCGTTAAGGCGACTTCGCCGTATTTTTGTTTTAAAGCTCTTTCCAAAATAAAGTCCGTAAGCTTTGGATTTGCCGGAAGAACCGGCCCGTGAAGGTAAGTTCCGATAATATTTTTGTACACAACTCCCTCCTGCTTATCCTCTCCGTTATTTCCGAAGCCGTACAAAACAGAGCCGAGGGAGGGAAGGGTGTTTGTATAGGTTCTTCCTCCGTGATTTTCAAAACCGACTATATAATCGTCAAAAATGCTGCTTTTAAGCACAACCTTGCCTATGAGCCTGCCCGGCTTTTGCTCCGTATAAAGGTCAACAAGCGAAAGACCTTCAATGGTTTCGTTATCCAATTTATAGTATTTACCAAGTAGCTGATAGCCTCCGCAAACGGCAACAAGACAGCCGTTATTTTCAACATACTCGCTAAGCTTTTCCTTTTGCTCAAGAAGCTTATTGCACACAAGCCTTTGCTCTCTGTCGCTTCCGCCACCTAAAAAAACAATGTCCTTATCGGAAAAATCGGGCACATCGTCTATCTTGTATTCGGTAACCGTTGCTTCAATTCCACGCCACAAAAGGCGTTTTGCAAGAGCGGTAATATTTCCCTTGTCGCCGTAGAGATTCAAAAGGTCGGGGTAAAGATGGCATATGTTGATTTTCATTTTGTTACCTCGCTTTCAGAAAGCTCCGCAAGAATCTTGTGGGTTGAAAAGAGTGCGGTATAATTTACAAGTAGATATAAAACAGGATTGTCTGTTTTAAGCAATTCTTTAATTGCCGCCTTTACATCGGGCGTACAGTCTATATTATCCATGTCCGAGTATTTTAGCCGTAAATACATATCACGGCACCTGATTCCGGAAGTGATTATTGATTTTACTGTTTTATCGGACAGCCTTTCAAAATCAACATCCCAAAGCCATGAAACATCCGTACCGTCCTGAAGTCCGTCATTAATTACGATTACTGCGTCCTTTAAGCTTTGGTCAAGCAGAACGGTGGAAATTGCCTGGTTAAATCCGGCGGGATTTTTTGAAAGATTAAGAACAACGGTTTTTCCGTTTATATGAAATTCTTCCATGCGTCCCACCTGAGGCTTATAGGTACTCAAAATATCGGAGAATTTATCGGTATCGAGTCCGCAAATTGAGAAAATCGAGTACGCCGCCAAAACATTGTAAACATTGTAAAGACCACGGTAATTGAGGGAAATCCTTTTTTTGCCTATGTTGAACTCAAGTCCGTTTTCAAAGCTTATATCGGTCGCTTCAAAATCGGGCTTAGGCCGTGTGAAATCACAATTTGTGCAGCTGTAAATCCCGAGCTGACTGTAATAATATCTCTTGTATTCAAGCTGTGTTCCGCAAACGGGACAAAATCTGCCTTCTTTTGTCTCGTCGGATTGCATTGAAAGATCGCAGTCAATACCGTAGAATTTGAAGGGAAGCTTTTCCTTTTTGCAAAACTGAATACAAAGAGGGTCATCGGCATTTGTCAAAATTATCGTGTTATCCAGCTTTTTGAAGGCAGAATCCAGCTTTTCCGCAGTAATGTCAATTTCTCCGTATCGGTCGAGCTGATCTCTGAAAAGATTGGTCAGCACCACAATATCGGGCTTAAGGTAGTCAAAAACACGAACAGCATAGCCTTCGTCAATCTCAATGCTTGCAAAATCTGCATCAAGCCTTCCGAAAATATTCGCCTTGCTTATAAAAGCTACAATTACGCCCTCAATCATGTTTGCTCCGAGGTTGTTGCATACAACCTTTTTGCCCGAATCGGACAAAGTTTTAAAAATGAGGTTATTTGTTGTGGTTTTGCCGTTTGTTCCGCAGACCACGATTATTTTTTCGCGAACCTGCTTAGAAAGGTCAGTGAGAATTTCGGGATAAAGCCTGACAACGATTTTTCCTGCGGCGTTTGTGCCGTTGTGACCTGTAAGCCTGCAGAAAAAGCCAAGAATTTTAGTAAACCATATGCAAAACAACCTCAATAAACACTTCATATTTCTTCTCCGATTTTGAATAATTTTTACCGAAAGGGGGATAATAGCTTTGACCTCATAAAATAACGAGACCCCCTTATTTGTTTTTCTTTTGCGGCTTTATGCCGCACTTTTTTTATTTTACTTCGATTTTGTGATTCCCGGTGACATCTGTCATGTAAATCTGAGTTTTTGAATTTTGTGCCTTTACATCCGCAATTTTTTCGCCGTCACAAATTATTTCATAGCTTTCTTTGGGGATATTATCATGCTTGTCCCATACTGCCGTAATCCTTCCGCAGTGGGAAATGTAGCTGTAGTATGAAATTCCTTGCGGAAACACCTTTTTGATATTATAGCTCCGAGCCGGATAAAGCTTCAGCGTAAGAGGCGATGAAGCCTTAATTTCAACCGTTACACGGTTTTCGGAAAATTCTTTAATTTCATCCTTTTCATTTCCGGAAATATCGGAATAAAATGCCTTTGCAAGCTTAAAAGGCACCGAAATCGTTAGCCTTCTCGGAATGCCCAGAACTTCCGCAATTCTTAGAAAAAAAACGCCGTTGTTAAATTTCAGGCTTCCGAATGAAATTCCTTCCTCGGATACCGACATTCTGCTCCTTTCCACGGAATATCCGGGAACAATTTTGGCAGGGTGCAGAAAAATATCAGCCTTTTCATAAACCTCGTATTCCGCTTTGCCTCTGAACGGGTAAATCGTAAGATTAAATTCACCTCTGCACAAGTCATCGTTTTGATAAATAAGCTGATTTGCTCGGTTTGATGCGGCGTATAAAAATATATTTGATGCAGAAGCCGAGCCTTGAGGCAAAACAGATGCACTTTGAAGCTTCCCGAAATGGAAAACCGGCATTTCACGGCAGGCTATCATAGTTCCGCAATAATCGTTTTCCAATGCGGCGTATCTTGAGCAAACGCTAAAATCTGAAGTTCCCAAGGAAAGCCTGTCTTTAGCATCGTCAAGCTCGCCCAAAATATGCGTTGTTACAAATCTTCCGTTTTCGCATCTCAAAGGAAACGCAAAAAATATATTCTTTTTGTACCTGTCATAAAAATCGCCGCAAAGCGTTGTGGCATTTTTGAATTTCAGGCTAATATCAATGTTTTTTGTATGCTTGTAAAAAATGATTTTGCTTGTAACCTCAGCCTTGCTTTGCTCCTCTATTCCTCGCCTCGTCAAACTAATTGCTAAGGGACCGCTTTCTATGGTAAAATCAATGTTTTTTTGCACATTGAAGTCAAGAAAATCGCTCGCTCCTGCGGTGTATATCATATCTCCGAGATGATATAGGGAGGATGAATCTATCAGCTCACGCATTGCAGAGGTTTCCAAAATACTGCTTATCGTGCCGTACTTTTCATCAAAAGTTACTCTGTAGTATCCCGTATCAATTACATTTCCGCTTTGCCTTGCAAAGGGCGCACATTCCTTGTATTCTCCGCAAACAAAGGATTTTGCACCGAAGGCAGGTAGCATTACAGGCTCTGTTATGTACCCTTCGGCGGTTTTCTGGCAAGTGATACCGTCAAGCGCAACAGGCGACAGGAGCCCGAACTTTCGTTCGTTAAGAGTGGAATTTATTGCGGTAACAAAGCCTTCCGCTTCTCTGTCAATAAAGCGGGAATATGCATTTTCAATAAGCTTTTCGGCATTGATGAGTGGTCTTTCTTTGCTGTAAAACATATTGAATCTATGCATTTCAATCGGGCTTTTTGAATTGAAATCAATATTTTGAACAGGAAAATCGGCTATTTCCGACATTGTATTTAAAAATTCCGATTCGGGATACCCGTTTTGCGGATTTTCTGTCGCTTTTATAAGAGAAAGAGCATTTGCACTTTGTAATTCATATGCATATTTTTGCCTTTTTGCGGTCAAATTCCCGTAGGCAGTAAGGTCATCCGCACCCGGACAGGAAATTTCCAGCGATACCGAAGGCATATTTTGAACACTTTCGGCAAGCTTTTTCATAAACTCCGTAGGTGTTGTCATTGAGATGATAGGATTTTTCCACTTTGAAGCCATTTCGTCGCTCAATGCTTTGAGGAAAACCGTAGGCTCACTCTCGTAAATTACCGGCACTACCGACCTTTTGCTCAAAAGCTCGTCAGCTCTTTGCTCAAAATCCGAAAGCATGCTGTTTTTTAAGGAAAGCTTATACTCGACAAGCTCGGACTGCGCTGAAAACGAAAGAGAACTCCTCTCAAATTCGGGTATAATTGATTTATCGTTGTGAATGTAAACAATCACATCGGAAGATTTACAGTTGAGTTTAAACAAATCTGCCGCAAAAGCCGCTTGATTTGTTCCGGTCAAATCAGGTGATATGATGACATATTTTATACCGGCATCGCAAAGGTAGGGAACCGCACCCAAGGAAAGCCCGGATGAATTTTTCATGTACGCTGTTTCGCAAAAATAAGGATCAGACAGCTTTTGCGCCATATCCTCACCGGATGCCGATTGCGTGTTAAACCCTGAAATGTCGGGAATTATCTCGATTTGCCCGTTTTTCAAAAACTCATCGGCTTCCTTTGAAGGCTCAACCAGGGCATACTTAAAATCCGGAAACTCACCGCAAACCCGTACGGCTTTATCGGAAAAATTTTTATCTTCGGATTCCAGTATGCAATAATCATCGTATTTATTTGCGCAGGGGGAAATATTTATGATACAGATTTCACTTTTTTTGACCGGCTTTACAGTGTATGTATAGGAAATGAATGAGCCGTCCTTCAGATGAAGCGTAATCGGAGCGAGAGTTTCGGAGTTTACGCAAGGGATAAGTGCTTCAACAAGCTCTGAATCAACTGAGATCTTCACACCGAGTATTTCTATTTTTGCGCCTTCCTCAATATCCTCAAAACAAAATACAGCTTTATTGAGATTTTCTGTCGAAACAAACGCCGTTTGTCTGAAATCCGTAAGCTTCATAATATCGCTCCTCTGATGCTACTCAAAATGTGGAAATTTACTACTTAATAATATCACAATTTCCGAATAAAGTAAATAGCTTTTTTAAAAAAACACTTGCATAACAAATATATTTATGGTAAAATATGATTGGAGGTTTAATAATATGAAATATGAAGAAAGCTCAAAGTGGTTTAATGAAAGCAGATACGGTCTGTTTATACATTGGGGACCTTATTCCGAAATCGGCAGAGGTGAACAGGTTATGTTCAGAGAGCACATGGATGTTCTCGAATATGAAAGAAAAGCGTGCCTTTGGAATCCTCAGTTGTGCGATATGAAAGCATGGGCAAAAATGGCAAAAAATGCAGGATTTAAGTATGCTTGTCTCACTACAAGGCATCATGACGGATACTGTTTGTGGGACAGCGCTTATACCGATTATACAAGCGCAAAGCAAGCTCCAAAGCGTGATTTTGTTCGGGAATTTGTTGATGCATTCAGAGCAGAGGGACTCAAAATCGGGCTTTATTATTCCTGGCTCGATTGGAGAATACCCGCATATTTTGAAGGTCCGAACGCTGAAGGATTTCAAGAATTTAAGGAATACATGCATAATCAGGTGAAGGAGCTGCTTTCAAATTACGGACGGATTGATTATTTCTTCTTTGACGGCTCGTGGCCGAGAACCGCAGAAGAATTGGAAAGTCAAAAGCTTGCGTCTGAAATGAAGAAGCTTCAGCCGGGAATACTTATAAACAACCGTCTCGGAATTACAGAACAGGATGTAGAAAAGGAATCAAAGGACGGCGGAGCCGGCGCAGGCGAATCGGCGTTTTTGGGAGACTTCGGTACTCCCGAAAGATATATTTCCCCGGAAGAAGGCAGACTTTGGGAGTCTTGTCAGGTAAGCACATGGAGGCTTTGGGGGTACACTAAAGGAGAACGCTGGCAGGGTGCGGATGTCCTATTGGATATGCTGTGCGAGTGTGCAGAAAAGGGCGGTAATCTTATTATGAATGTCGGTCCTGACGGGGACGGTCAAATTCCTCCCGAATTTACCGAGAGAATGCTTGAAATCGGCAGATGGCTTGAGGTGCATGGCGAGGCGATATACGGTCACGGCGGCGGAGATTTATGTGAATTTGTCACCTACGGAAGACAAACGATAAGGGGAAATAATCTTTACTTGATTATAAGATTTTGGGACGGAAGCGGCGAGCTTCGCCTTGCCGATCTTTCAAGCGATGTTGATTCCGTTACGCTTTTAACAACAGGTCAACCGCTTGATTTTGAAAAGAAGGGTGACAACCTCATTATATATGGCTTGCCCAAAATCAGTCCGACACGGCTATTTCCCGTTATTCGGGTTTCGTGCGAAGGAAAACCGTCAACCAACGAATGGGGAAGTCAGAGATTGTGGCACGGTGACCCGAAAAGGCTTGCAGATTGGTCAAAATCACACGGTAATTCAGTAAATGTATTAAAAAGCAACAATTAATTATTATATTTTTGTTTCAATATGCATTAAAACTATTGATTTTTTTATGATTTAGTTATAAAATATGATTAGTAAATTGTGTATTTACACGGTTTTTACATAAGGAGGACTGTAATTGCTGAAAAATAAAATGAGCAAAAAGAAAAAGGTTCTTATTACGGTGTCAATAGTTGTATTGCTGGTTTTAGTTATACTTGCGGTTTGTACATATTTTGTCGGAATGGATAATTTGAAGTCCGTGTACTACGGAATAAGGTATAATGATAATCAGATTACGAATATGCAGGAAGAAAGCTCAGAACGGCTTAAAACTGAGCTTAATAAGTATGAAGGTATTGTGGCGCGCGAACCTACCGATGAAGAGATTAAGGCTGTGGACAGCGGTGAAATCACAGATGAACAGCTTGTTGAAATAATATCTCACGGTATTACGCTTGATGATTTTCGCAATAACGGATATAGCACAGCGCCTTCGGTCGAAGATTCGCAGGAACCGTCCGAAAAATCCGAAGCTCAAGAAGAAAATCCGAGTAATGAGCAACAGAGCGATGCATCTTCTTTAGATGCCGAGTGCGACGAGGCGGTTTCGAGAATAGTTGCAAAAATGTATGTTTTGCGTTCAAGTTATACAAGCTCCCTGTCTTCTCTTTTGGGGCAGGCATATGCAGAATATCAGGCAGGTGGCTCAAAATCCGAGATAGCATCGAAATATTTGGGGATGGGACAGGCACTTGAAGCTGAGTGTGACGGAAATGTCGATGCACTTATGAATGAACTTTCGGGAATCCTCACAAGCTACGGAAGGTCGACCGAGCTTGTCGATTCCATTTATCAGTCATATCGGGGCGAAAAACAATATACCAAAGCATACTACATGAGCATGTATTTGAATAACTGAGCTAGGGGGAATATATCAATGAATAATTTTGTAAAAAGAATAATAACAATAATTCTTGCATTGATTATGATTTCATCGTCAATTTCCGTCTTTGCGGCAGAGGGTGATTATCCTTTTTCGGATTTTCCCGACGGATGGTCACGGGAGGCTGTGGCTTTAGCTGTAGATAACGGACTTTTGACAGGCATGGGCAATGGGAAAATAGAACCTCAAAGCAATCTTACCCGTGCGCAGATGGCGGCTATTATCAATCGTGCATTCGGTGCGGAGATAATGGCGGATATTTCTGAATTTACCGATGTCCCTGAGGACGCCTGGTACAGAGAAGATATTGCGGTTGCGGTTAATATGCAAACGCTTGCGGGCGAGGGCAACGGCATAATGAATCCCGAATCCGATATAACAAGGCAGGAAGCTTTTGCTATCCTGTCTCGTGCGCTTGTTCTTGAAACAAACAAGAATATTGTTGCAGATTTTACCGACGGAAGCGAGCTTTCCGACTGGGCAGTTGGCGATGTCAGCGCACTTGTAGCAAACGGTTATGTCAGCGGCTATCCTGACGGAACTCTTAACCCTCGCGGATTTATTACGCGCGAAGAATTTGCTCAGGTTATGTTCAATATTTTCCATACATATATCTCCGAATCCGGGACCTACGATTCTGTTAACGAAGTAACGGGCGTAATGATAAACACACCCGATGTTACATTGAAAAATGTTACGGTCTACGGTGACCTCGTGTTGGGTGACGGTGTTGGAAAAGGCTCTGTAACCTTGGCAAATGTTAAAATCAAAGGCAGACTTCTTTGCCGAGGCGGTGAAGACAAGGTTACTCTTAAAAATACAACAACCGGAGTAAGAGTTGTTGTTAAGGATGTTAACGGCGTTGTAAACTTTAATAACTATAAAACCGAAACTGTATTTAACGGTGTTCGCGAGATTACACGTGCAACCTACCTTAACCCTTCAAGGCCGTCCTCCGGCGGAGGAACATGGCCGAGCACCGAATATAAAACAATCGACATTTATGACGATTCCACATTTACCACTATCATCGACACAATCAAAGTCAAAAAAGGTGATTTACTTCTGGATAAGCTTCCTTCCGCACCGGTAAAACCCGGCTTCGATTTTGTCGGCTGGTATTATGTGGATAACGGTACCGAAAAGAAAGTCGATTCCACCACAAAGGTATCGGACAATATAAAGGTTTATGCAAAATGGAAGCCGACAAGCGGCGTTACTTATACTGTCAAGCATATAAAGCAGGATCTTGACGGTAATTACACTCTGATTGCCGAAACAGATATTCTCTCCGGAGTTACAGGCTCTGAAACAGAAGCGATTGCCAAAGCTTTTGAAGGTTTTACCGTAGAACCCTTCACTCAAGAGACTATTCTGGCTGACGGCACAACGGTTGTTGAAATTAAGTACAGCAGAAATACATATTCAATCACATTTAATTCTAACGGCGGCACACCGGTTCCGGATATTACCGCGCTTTATGAAGCACCGATTACTAAGCCTGCCGACCCGATTAAGGTTGGATTCAAATTTGTTAAATGGTACACCGATGAAGCACTTACAACAGAGTTTACATTCGACAAAATGCCTGTTGGAGGAGCAACACTCTACGCTTCATGGGTGCCGAGTACAGATACGGCATACAGAGTACAGCATGTAAGGCAGAACCTTGACGGAACATATACTACTCTCGTCGAAACCGAAACAAAATACGGTCAGGCAGGGGAAATGACCGAGGCTGTCGCAAAGACATACGAAGGCTTTACGGCTCAAAGCTTCACTCAGAAGAATATTGCCGCAGATGCTACAACGGTTGTTGAAATTAAGTACAGCAGAAATACCTATACAATCACATTCAACTCAAACGGCGGCACACCGGTTTCGGATATTACCGCACTTTACGAAGCACCGATTACTAAGCCTGCCGACCCTGTAAAGGCAGGATTCAGATTTGTTAAATGGTACACTGACGATGCGCTTACAACAGAGTTTACATTCGACAAAATGCCTGTTGGAGGAGCAACGCTCTACGCTTCATGGGTGCCGAGTACAGATACGGCATACAGAGTACAGCATATAAGGCAGAATCTTGACGGAACTTATTCGACATTGTTAGAAACCGAAACAAAATACGGTACGACCGGAGAAATGACCGAGGCTGTCGCAAAAACATACGAAGGCTTTACGGCAGAAAGCTTCACTCAGAAAACTATTGCCGCAGATGCTACAACGGTTGTTGAAATTAAATACAGCAGAAATACCTATACAATCACATTTAATACAAACGGCGGCACACCGGTTTCGGATATTACCGCA
>CABUMF010000018.1 GCA_902492655.1 uncultured Eubacteriales bacterium
GCTCTTGCAAGCAAGCATTTTTACTTATGGTATAATATACACAGAAATCCTTGCAAAGCAAGTCTTTGGGCGTTGCCCTTTCGTGCTTTGCACGAACTGTGTTATTGACGGCTGCGTAAAAATGCCCTTGCAAGCAAGCATTTTTACTTATGGTATAATAACTTTAGGTGATTAATGTGTTAAACAACAATCTTAATGATATGCAAAAAGCGGCGGTTGAAACAACCGAAGGCCCGCTTTTGGTTCTCGCAGGTGCGGGAAGCGGAAAAACAACCGTTCTCGTAAACAGAATTGCCCACATTATATGCGATAAGTTCACCCCTCCCTGGGCAGTTCTTGCAATTACATTTACAAACAAAGCCGCAGGTGAAATGAAATCGAGGCTGGAAACCGTTTTGGGGCAGGAGGCTAACGATATTTGGAGCGGAACCTTCCACTCAATATGCATGAGGATACTCCGCCGTGAAATCGAAAGGCTCGGGTACAACCGTGACTTTTCGGTTTATGACACATCCGACCAGCTTGTAGTAATAAAGGAATGCCTTAAGGAGCTTAATCTTGACGATAAAATGTTTCCTCCAAAGGCCATACAAACAATCATAAGCCGCGCAAAGGACTCCATGACAGAGTGCGCCGAATTTGAGAAAATGTACGCTTCAGACTACAGAATGAGCAGAATATCAGGGATATACTCACTCTATCAGCAAAAGCTCCGTTCAAATTCTGCGCTTGACTTTGATGATATTATACTGCTCACCGTAAAGCTTCTTACGGAGTTTCCCGAGGTTCTTGATTTTTATGCGTCAAAATTCAAATATATTCTTGTGGACGAGTATCAGGATACAAACCATTGTCAGTTTGAGCTTGTAAGGCTTCTTTCTTCAAAGCATAAAAACATTTGCGTTGTGGGCGATGACGATCAGAGTATCTATAAATTCAGAGGTGCAAACATTGAAAATATCCTGAATTTTGAAAAAATTTTCAAGAATGCAAAGGTTATAAAGCTGGAACAGAATTACCGCTCCACAAAAAGCATACTCGATGTTGCAAACTGTGTCATTGCAAATAATACCGAACGCAAGGACAAGGCTCTGTGGACAGCAAAAAACGGTGGAGAAAAGCCCATGCTTTACAATGCTTCAAACGAGCATGACGAAGCATATTTTTTGGCAAACAAAATAGCGGATTTAAAATACTCCGATTTTGCGGTTCTCTACAGAACAAATGCGCAATCACGAGTAATTGAATCTGTTTTGAGAAATAACGGAATACCGTACAGAGTTGTTGGCGGACTGAGGTTTTATGACCGCAAGGAGGTTAAGGACATCATCGCATACTTAAGGCTTGTCGCAAACCGTTTTGACAATGTAAGCCTTAAGAGAATAATTAATGAGCCAAAGCGCGGAATAGGTGCAAAATCAATGGAAACCGCCGAAGCAATTTCGGTTCGTGAAGGAAAATCAATGTTTGATGTTATATCATGTGCATCATTGTATGAGGATATTCCGAAGGCAGCCGCCGCAAAATTCGATGCTTTTTCAAAAATGATTCTTTCATTTGAAAAAATGCAGGATAATGTGATTATTCTTCTTGATTCGGTTTTGGAAAGCTCGGGCTATTTGCACGCACTGGAGCTTGAAAATACGGTTGAAGCGCAATCGAGAATTGAAAACATCAAGGAACTCAGAAGCGCCGTGGTTGACTATGTGAAGTCAAGCGGAGGAGAAGCGGATTTAAGCGGATTTTTGGAACAGGTGTCCCTTGTAAGCGATATTGATAACTATGACGAGGGCGAGGATGCCGTAGTGCTTATGACACTTCACAGCGTTAAAGGGCTTGAATTTCCTGTTGTTTTTCTTTGCGGAATGGAGGAAAATGTTTTTCCGAGCTTTCGTTCGGTTACCGAGGAAGGCGGAATTGAAGAGGAACGCAGGCTGTGTTATGTGGGGATAACCCGTGCAAAAGAAATCCTGTTTATGTCATGTGCTTCCCAAAGGACGCTGTTCGGAAACACAAGCTATAACAAGGAATCGAGATTTTTGGGCGAAATTAATCCCGACCTTTTTGACAGGCTTGTTAAAAAGCAACCCGAAATTTCGGACATCCCCAAAATCAGACCGAAAATCACAAACGAAATGCTTTTCGGAGGAAAGCTCGGAGGCTTCGGAAAACCGAACTCAAAAGTTGTTACCGATTATAAAACGGGAGATGCTGTCGAGCATAAAAAATTCGGCAAGGGAATAATTATTTCCGCAACTCCTTCCGGAAACGATATGAAACTTGAAATTGCATTTGAAAATATAGGTACAAAAACGCTTATGTCATCATTTGCACCGCTTAAAAAATTGTGAGGTGAGAAATTTGAACGAAAAACTTCGTGATAAAAACCTTGATACCCTTTTTAAAGCATTGATGAAGCTTAAAAACAAGGATGAATTTTACTGCCTTTTCGAGGACCTTTGTACAATATCCGAAATCAAAGCAATGGCGCAGAGATTTCAGGTTGCAAAGCTTCTTTCGGAGGGCGTGATTTATACAGACATCGAGCAAAAAACAGGCGCAAGCTCCGCCACCATAAGTCGTGTTAACAAATGCCTCAACTATGGCGCAAACGGTTACAAAACCGCAATAGAAAGGCTTGATGAATAATGAATGCCTACAGCGACTTTGCAAAGATTTACGATGCGCTGACATTTGATGTTGATTACGATGCATGGTGCGACAGGCTTGAAGAACTCTTCGCAAATTTGGGGAGAAAACCCGAAATTGTATGCGAGCTCGGCTGCGGAACGGGAAGCATAACCTCCCGTCTTGCAAAAAGAGGATATTCGATGATAGGGATTGACCTGTCCACCGATATGCTCGACATCGCAAGGCAAAAATGCGAAGGTACGAATACGCTGCTGCTCAATCAGGATATGACATCGTTTGAGCTTTACGGAACAGTGGATGTTGTTATCTGCACGCTTGACGGAGTCAACTATCTCACCGAGGACGGGGATTTTGAAAAAATGCTTGATTGCTGCAAGCTTTATCTTAATCCCGACGGGCTTCTGATTTTTGACATTAACACCGAATATAAAATCAAAAAAGTAATTGCGCCCGAAACCTTTATTTATGAAACAGAAGATGTGTTTTACACTTGGCAAAGCGAGCTTGACGGAGATTTGTGCGATTATTTTCTCACGTTCTTTGTAAAAAACGGCGAAAGCTACAAACGCATTGATGAGGTTCACACCCAAAGAATATACCGAAACGATTATATTCTTTCTGCACTTGCATCCCACGGATTTTGCGTTTTGGGAAGCTTTGACGGCATTTCCGCAAATCCTCCGACGGACAGCACACCGAGAATAATGTACCTTGCAAAAAAGAAGTCGAATTAGGTCGTACGAAATTTTCGTAAAACTATTGACATTGCAGTAATTTTATGTTAAACTGTACATTGCAGAGGTCAATGCAGCCTACTGCACACTACAGGTTTTAGGAGGAAATAAAATGCAGGGTAAGGTTAAATGGTTCAACGCTGAGAAAGGCTATGGCTTTATCGAAAGCGAAGATGGAACAGATGTATTTGTACACTTCTCGGCTATCGTTGCCGACGGTTACAAGACTCTGGAAGAAGGCGCGGCAGTTGAGTTTGAAATTGTAGACGGAGCTAAGGGTCCTCAGGCGGCTAATGTAACAAAGGCGTAAGGACTGTTTTAATATAGTTTCATTAATTCAAAAACCCGGGACTCCCATAATTTTTATGGGAGTCTTTCCATTAAACAATAAGAGGTACGCAATATGGATAAACTGATAAAAGCTATGGCTCTCGGCAAAAATGTGCGTGCATACGCCGCCGTAACAACCGAAACCGTTAACAAAGCGGCAAAAATACATAACACATCGGCGGTCGCCTCCGCTGCACTCGGGAGAAGTCTTACAGCGGCGGCACTGATGGGAGCAATGGCAAAGGAAGACACGGAAACCGTTTCTTTACAATTTAAAGGAGGCGGCCCTCTCGGAACGCTTTTTGCGGTCAGCGACGCTTTTGCAAATGTCCGAGGATATGTGGGCGATCCGAGCGTTGAGTTGCCGCTTAACAAAAAGGGCAAGCTCGATGTCGGAGGAGCTGTGGGAAGGCAAGGCACTCTTTGCGTAATACGAGATGACGGCGTAACAGGGAAGCCGTATATCGGACAGGTCAGGATTGCTACGGGGGAAATCGGTGATGATATTAATTTTTACTATGCCTCAAGTGAGCAAGTTCCGACTGCTTCGGGTCTCGGCGTTTTGGTTGATACGGATTATTCCATTAAGGCCGCAGGGGGCTTTATCATTCAGCTTCTCCCGGGAGCAGACGACTCTGTTATAGACGCAGTTGAGAACGGACTTAAAAAAATAACCTCCGTTACAGACCTGATCTGTGAAGGTAAAAGCCCACAACAGATTTTGGAGGATATTTTCGGCGATATTGAAATAATCGGCGAAGAAACACCGGACTATGTCTGCAACTGCTCGGAGGAACGCTTTGAAAAGGGTATTCTGAGCCTGGGCTCGGAGGAAATCGAAGGAATAATACGCGATCAGGTAGATGCGGAAATCTATTGCAATTTCTGCAATAAGAGATACCTTATAAAAAAGCAAAGACTCGAAGAGCTTCTAAAAACAGCAAGACAAAAAGAAAACGGCCGTCAATAAATACGATATACAAAAAAGCGCACGGAACATTTTTTCTGTCCCGTGCGTATTTTTGCTTTTAAACCTATTTTGACAGCAGTCCGTCAATAAATTGCCTTGCAAGCCTTGCGGACCTTCCGCCTCTTTCCAAAGCAAAACGCTCCGCAAGCATATCAAGCTCATCCGTATTCATTTCAATTCCGTTTGTTTCTGCAAGATGATGAACAATATGAATAAATGTTTTTTTATCCGGCTTATAAAACGAAATATGAATTCCGAACCGTTCAGACAATGAAATAAGCTCCTGCATGGTATCGTTACGGTGTACATCGTCGCCGTCCCGGTCGGAAAATTTTTCCTTTATAATATGCCTGTGATTGCTCGTAGCATAAATTACCACATTTTTCGATTTTGCGGTAACCGAGCCTTCCAGGACAGCCTTTAAGGAATTGAAATTATCGTCATCCTTAAGAAAAGACAAATCGTCAATAAAAAGTACGAATTTTAACGGGTTTTCCGAAAGTTCGTCAAGCAACTTGGGAATAACACGAAGCTGTTCCTTCCTTACCTCTATAATACGCAGTCCGTCCGCCCACAAGGCATTGCCGACAGCCTTGATTGTTGATGACTTTCCCGTGCCGGCGTCCCCTGTAAGAAGAATATTGGCAGCAGGCTTACCGCAAAGAAGAGCCTTTGTGTTACTTATTATTATCTCCCTTTCACGCTCGTAATCAACGAGCTGAGAAAGGGAAACGGTATCGGGATGAAGCACCGGAACAACCGACGCATTATCATCCACAAAGAACATACGGTTCTTTGCATATATGCCGTAGCCGTACTTCCCGATATTTCCTATCCTGTTAAGATAGAAGCTCCTTAAGTCCGCTTCGGAAGAAGTAAAATCGGGCAAAAATCCTTCATAATGAAGCTCTTTGCAAAGCTCATCCTTTGTAAGACGGGAAACTTCCTGCAAAACATCGAGCTCCTTCAAAAGTGCGCTGTGCATAAATTCCGGAGCTTGCTCTCCTCTTCCGATTGTACGGACGAAAACATTTTCGCTGTTTTCGCACAACTGCTTAATATGCTCCGACAGATTGCCTCCGTTTGCAAAGTATAGAGCCGACACAAACTCGGCATAAGCCGAATTTGACGGATTTTCCGCATATTTCATCAATCGGGAAATTACATCATCATGAAGAAAATCCCTGAATATACATAGTGTTTCAAGCTTTTCCTTTAACGCTTTCATATCAGTTGAGAATCGCCCCCGAAGCACCTCCGGATACCGCTTTTGCATAACGCTTCAAATAACCGGAAAGTTCTTTTTTCTTCGGAACGAAATTCTTTAAGCGTTCGCTTAAAATCTTTTCATCCACCTTAAGCTCAATGGTGTTTTCGGGGATATTAATGCTGATAATATCTCCTTCCTCCACCACGCCGATCATACCTCCGGATGCCGCCTCGGGAGTTATGTGACCGACACAAGCGCCTCTGGTTGCGCCGCTGAAACGGCCGTCCGTAATAAGTGCAACGCTGTTGCCCAGTCCCATTCCCATTATTGCGGAGGTGGGATTAAGCATTTCGCGCATACCCGGGCCACCTTTAGGCCCTTCATACCTGATAACAACAACATCGCCGGCACAAATTTTTCCGGCATTGATTGCCGCCTGTGCATCCTCCTCGCAGTCAAACACCCTTGCGGGGCCTTCATGAACAAGCATTTCGGGTACTACCGCAGAACGCTTAACAACACTGCCCTCGGGGGCAAGATTGCCCTTAAGCACAGCAATACCGCCGGTTTCGCTGTACGGATTTTCCGCAGGACGGATTACATCCGTATTCAAATTTACGCAGTCCTTAATATTTTCTCCGATCGTTTTTCCGGTTACGGTCATGCAATCCGTATTTAAAAGACCTTTTTTGGTAAGCTCCTTCATTACTGCATACACACCGCCTGCCTCATCCAGATCCTCCATATATGTTCTGCCGGCAGGTGCGAGATGACAAAGATTCGGAGTTCTTTCGCTTATTTTGTTTGCAATATCCAAATTAAGCTCCACGCCGCATTCATGAGCAATTGCCGGAAGATGAAGCATGCTGTTTGTAGAGCATCCGAGAGCCATATCAACGGTAAGAGCATTCATCAAGGCTTCCTTTGTCATAATATCACGGGGGCAAATGTTCTTTTTAACCATTTCCATAACTGCCATGCCGGCGTGCTTTGCAAGCTCGATACGGGCTGAATAAACAGCCGGAATCGTTCCGTTTCCTCTGAGCCCCATACCCAAAGCTTCCGTAAGGCAATTCATTGAATTTGCGGTGTACATACCTGAGCATGAACCGCATGTCGGACAGGTTTTACATTCATATTCGTTAAGCTTTTCGTCGCTGATTTTTCCGGCATTATATGAACCAACCGCTTCAAACATACTCGAAAGGCTTGTCTTTTTCCCTTCCACTCTGCCTGCAAGCATAGGCCCTCCGCTTACAAAAACCGTAGGAATATTAACCCTTGCCGCAGCCATAAGAAGCCCGGGAACATTTTTATCGCAATTTGGAACCATTACAAGTCCGTCAAAGCCGTGCGCCAAAGCCATAGCCTCGGTTGAATCCGCAATAAGATCTCTTGTGACAAGAGAATACTTCATTCCCGTATGTCCCATTGCTATTCCGTCACAAACCGCAATAGCAGGGAAAACAATCGGTGTACCGCCGGCCATGGCAACTCCTATTTTAACGGCATCAACAATTTTGTCTATGTTCATATGCCCCGGCACTATTTCGTTATAAGAACTTACAATACCGATAAGGGGACGGGACTGCTCCTCCTTTGTAAGTCCCAAAGCGTGAAACAGGCTTCTGTGAGGAGCGTTCTGAACGCCGTCTACAACATTTTCTTTAGGCATAGAAAATACCTCCCCAAAAAATCAGTTATTGATAAGCTTATCCTCGTCACTCCAGCTATAGAGCTTACGGATATCCTCACCTACTACCTCGGACGGATGCTCGCTTGCAAGCTTTCTCATAGCGTTAAAGTGAACCTGAGCACCTGCGGAAGACATATCGAGAAGGAACTCCTTGGCAAAAGTACCGTCCTGGATGTCCTTCAAAATTTTCTTCATAGCCTTTTTGGTGTCTTCTGTTATAATCTTCGGCCCTGTAATATAATCACCGTATTCTGCGGTGTTGGAAATTGAATATCTCATGCCGGAGAAGCCGCTCTGATAGATAAGGTCAACAATGAGCTTCATTTCGTGAATACATTCAAAATATGCATTTCTGGGGTCATAGCCGGCTTCTACCAATGTTTCAAAGCCTGCCTGCATCAAAGCGCAAACTCCGCCGCAAAGGACTGCCTGTTCGCCGAACAAATCGGTTTCGGTTTCCGTTCTGAAATCGGTTTCAAGCACGCCTGCACGAGCTCCGCCGATACCGAGAGCATAAGCAAGTGCCAAATCCCATGCATCGCCCGTTGCATCCTGTTCAACCGCAACAAGACAAGGAACGCCTTTTCCTGCCTGATATTCGCTTCTTACAGTATGACCGGGACCTTTAGGAGCAATCATGATAACATTTACATTCTTCGGCGGCTTGATGCATCCGAAATGAATATTAAATCCGTGTGCAAAAGCAAGAGTTTTACCTTCGGTGAGGTTAGGCGCAATGGATTCTTTATAAAGAGCCGCCTGCTTTTCATCGTTAATAAGAATCATAATTATGTCGGCAGCCTTTGCCGCTTTATCGGAGGTCATAACCTCAAAGCCCTGAGCCTCTGCTTTAGCCCAGCTTTTTGAACCTTCATAAAGACCGATAATAACTCTCACGCCGCTATCTTTAAGATTCAAAGCGTGGGCATGTCCCTGGGAGCCGTAACCTATTATAGCTACGGTCTTACCGCTGAGCTTCTGCAAATCGCAATCCTGTTGATAAAAAATTCTAGCCATTTTTATTACCTCTTTCTATTATAAATTTATAATTTGGCGAATTGTTGTACTGCCTTTTTCAAGGGATACGCTTCCCGTACGGCAGAGTTCAAGTATTGTAAAATTACGCATAAGATTTATAAAATCGTCTATTCTTCTTGTTGTGTCTGTCAGCCTGAGCATAATGGAGTCTTTGGAATAATCAACTGTTACGGCACCGAACCCTTCAGCCGCACTTCTTATATCCTCTCTTGATTCCGCATCGTTTTTCATTTTGATAAGAAGCAACTCACAGCTTATGGAATTGTCATCGTTAAATTCCTCGATATAGCAAACATCGGGAAGCTTATAAAGCTGATTGATAAGCTGTTGTTTTGAAGCTTCCTCTCCGCCGAAAACAACCGTAATTCGGGAAAGCTCGCTTGTTTCCGTTTCACTTACGGTGAGAGCGTTGATATTAAACTGACGGCGTCGGAACATACTTGTTACACGATTCAGCACACCGAACTGATTTCTTACCAAAACCGCTACTGTGTATCTGCTCATTATTCCACCTCCGCCTTTGTTATTATATCATCTATGCTGCCGCCGGGCGGAAGCATAGGAAGAACAAATTCATCCTTATCTATTTTGCAATCAATGATGTATGGCCCTTCCTTTAAAAATGCCCGGCCGAGAGCCTCATCAAGTTCCTCTACGGTTGAAACAGCCTCACCTTCTGCCCCGAAGGCACGGGCAAGCTGTGAAAAATCGGTTTTTCTGTCAAGCACCGTATTGCTGTAATGTTTGTTGAAAAACAATGTCTGCCATTGCCTTACCATTCCGAGAACACCGTTATTTAAGATGAGAATAACAATGGGAATATTGTAGGTAACTGCTGTTGCAAGCTCCTGAAGGCACATACCGAAGCTTCCGTCCCCCGTAATCAGCACCGTTCTCTCGCCCGTTCCGAACGCCGCACCGATTGCCGCTCCGAAGCCAAAGCCCATCGTACCGAGCCCACCG
This sequence comes from uncultured Eubacteriales bacterium, assembly GCA_902492655.1. Lineage (GTDB taxonomy): Bacteria > Bacillota > Clostridia > HGM11514 > HGM11514 > CAKSKB01. The sequence continues at coordinate 9,594 of CABUMF010000018.1, forward strand.
CTTGAAACGAACCTGCGAGCTGTCCTAAAGCTTAAATTCTGTGCTGCCCACATCTGATGCTGACCAACATCGGTACAAACCGCGGTGTTTTCGCCCAGATGCTTATTAAGTGTCAAAATCGCCCTTCTCGGAGTCAAGCCGTCACGGTTATCCAAATAGCTTTCTTCCTTTTCAATAAGAGCCTTGACCTTTTTCGTCCACTCGGGCTTTTTCCCCTCGTTCAGCAAAGGGATAAGCTTTTGCAGCGTGAGCTTGACATCTCCCCTGAGACCGCAAGTAGAGTTAACTGTCTTACAAAGCTCGGATCCGTCAACATCAATATGAATGATCTGTGTACCCTTTGCGAATTTCGCACGATTACCGGTAACTCGGTCATTAAAGCGAACTCCCAGCGAGATTATAAGATCCGCCTTATGCATTGCCATTGATGATGCATAATGTCCGTGCATTCCCTGCATTCCCAAAAACCTCGGATGATCGGTAGGTATCCCGGAAAGTCCCATAAGAGAACAGCCTATCGGAGCGTCGATTTTTTCGGCAAGGGCAAGCATTTCATCCTGTGCATTTGAGGTTATAAGCCCTCCGCCGAAATAAACGAACGGCCTTTTTGCCGAGTTGATATAGCTTGCGGCTTCCTCGATACGAACCAACTTTGCCGCACTCGAATCTTCTTTTTCCACAGGTGCTTTAGGATCATATTTGCATTTTGCTACCTGAACATCCTTCGGAATGTCGACAAGCACAGGTCCCGGTCTTCCGGATTTTGCAAGTGCAAACGCCTCTCTTACGGTATCTGCAAGATCTTCGACCGAACCCACAAAATAATTATGCTTGGTTATTGGAAGCGTTATACCGGTAATATCAATTTCCTGAAAGCTGTCCGTTCCTATTTGAGATGTGGGAACATTTCCGCAAATTGCGACCATCGGTATAGAATCAAGGTATGCCGTTGCTATTCCCGTTACAAGATTTGTGGCACCGGGCCCTGATGTTGAAATAACAACTCCGACCTTTCCGGTAACTCTTGCATATCCGTCTGCGGCGTGTGCAGCACCCTGCTCATGCGCCGTCAGGATATGATTTATTTCGTTTTGATGACTGTAAAGGCTGTCATAAACATTTATAATCTGTCCGCCCGGGTATCCGAAAACCGTATCACAGCCTTGCTCAATCAATGTTTTTACAAGTATATCTGCGCCCGAAAGAAGCACGATAATCACTCCTTCCAAATGTTTTTAATAATCAAATCTCCACACTCTTTGCAGCCCACAAGCTTTCCCGAATCATCCATAATGTCAGCCGTTCTGTAGCCTTCGTCAAGATAAGCCGACACCGCATTTTCTATTGCATCCGCTTCCTTGGGCATATCAAAGCTGAATCTGAGCATCATTGCCGCAGAAAGAATTGTACCGATAGGATTTGCAATGTCCCGTCCGGCAATATCCGGAGCCGAACCGTGAATAGGCTCATAAAGACCGCATTCGCTCGCTCCGAGACTGGAGGAAGGAATCATTCCTATAGAACCGGTTATCATGGATGCCTCATCGGAAAGAATATCTCCGAACATATTCTCTGTAACGATTACATCAAATTGAGCAGGATTTTTCACAATCTGCATTGCGCAATTGTCAACAAGCATATCCGAAAGCTCCACATCCGGGTATTCCTCGCAAAGCCTGTGCATAACCTTTTTCCAAAGCCTGCTCGAATCAAGCACATTGCTTTTTTCAACCGAGCACAGCCTCTTATTTCTCTTTCTTGCGGTTTCAAAGCCGATTCTGCCGATGCGCTCAATCTCTTCTTCGCTGTATTTCAAAATATCGGTCGCAACGCCGTCCTCAGTCTTATGCTCACCGAAATAAATTCCGCCGATAAGTTCACGAACGATTATAAAATCAATCCCCTTGTCAACTATGGACTTTTTAAGAGGAGAGGCATCGCTGAGCTGCGGCCATATTTTAGCGGGACGGTTGTTTGAATAAACACCCATTCCTGCACGAAGCCTCAGAAGTCCCTTTTCAGGTCTTTTGTCCCCGGGGACATCGTTCCATTTTTCGCCACCGACCGCTCCGAGCAGAACGCTGTCGGATTCCAAGCACTTTTTAAGCTCCGATTCCGGCAGAGGATCTCCGAACTTATCTATGGCGCAACCGCCCATGTCAACATCCGTATAATTAAAGGTGTGACCGTAAATTTCAGCTATTTTATCAAGAACCCTTATAGCCTGATTTACTATTTCGGGGCCTATTCCGTCGCCCCTTATTACTGCAATGTTTTTAGTCATTTGCGGCATCCTCCTTAAGTGATTTCAAAAGTCCGCCGCACTTTATAATATTCTGAATGAACGGTGGAAAAGGTTGAGCCTTATATGTTTTTCCTGTGGTTATATCGGATATAATACCGGTGTCAAAATCAACCTTCACTTCATCGCAGGCAGAAATTTCTTCCGCCGCTTCCTGACATTCCAAAATCGGAAGTCCGATATTTATTGCATTACGATAAAAAATTCTGGCAAAGCTTTTAGCAATCACACATCCCGTACCGCAGGTTTTTATTACAAGCGGAGCGTGTTCACGGGAAGAACCGCATCCGAAATTCCAGCCCGCAACCATAACATCGCCCTTGTTCACTTTTTTTACAAACTCGGTATCAATATCCTCCATGCAGTGGAGCGCAAGCTCTTTTGCGTCGGGGGTATTAAGATAACGCGCAGGGATAATAACATCCGTATCAACATTATCGGGATATTTGAAAGCTTTTCCTTGAGTATTCATTGGCTCAAACCTCCTTGTATTCTGTGATAAAGCCTGTCAAAGCGCTTGCCGCCGCCGTGTGCGGTGATGCAAGATATACTTCGCTGTCAACATGCCCCATTCTGCCGACAAAGTTACGGTTAGTTGTTGCAATGCACCTTTCTCCTGCCGCCAAAATTCCCATATATCCTCCGAGACAAGGGCCGCAGGTAGGAGTTGAAACAACTGCGCCTGCGTCAATAAACGCCGTATACCAACCTCTCTCAACACATTCACGGAGAATTTGCATTGTTCCCGGGATAATGATGCAACGAATACCATCCGCAATTTTTTTGCCGTTAAGGATTTTGTAAGCCGCTTCCATGTCTTCCATTCTTCCGTTTGTGCAGGAGCCTATTACAACCTGGTCAACCTTTATATCGTGAAGCTCGCTTGCGGGACGAGTATTTTCGGGAAGATGAGGACAAGCAACGGTCGGTGTAATACTGCCAAGGTCAATCTCTATAACCTTTTCATATTCCGCATCCTTGTCTGCTTCAAAAACCTTCGGAGCTCTTTCACTTCTGCCGTTTAAGTATTCCAATGTAACATCATCAACCGGGAAAATACCGTTCTTTGCACCTGCTTCTATAGCCATATTGCATATGCAAAGGCGGTCATCCATCGAAAGCCCGTGTGCTCCCTCACCGGAAAATTCCATGCTTTTATAAAGGGCACCGTCAACTCCGATCATTCCTATAATTGTTAAAATAACATCCTTACCGCTGCAATTTGAGGGAAGCCTTCCCGTAAGATTGAACTTTATTGCGGAAGGCACCTTGAACCACGCCATGCCCGTTGCCATTCCTGCCGCCATATCGGTTGAGCCGACACCGGTTGAGAACGCACCGAGCGCTCCGTAGGTACAGGTATGACTGTCCGCACCGATTATGCAGTCACCTGCGGTAACGACGCCCTGTTCGGGAAGGAGTGCGTGCTCAATTCCCATTTTACCCACATCGTAAAAATGGCTTACGCAATGAGAGCAGGCAAATTCACGGCAGGTTTTTGACTGTTCCGCCGCTTTTATATCCTTATTGGGAACAAAATGGTCAAGCACTATTGCAACCCTGTCCTTATCAAAAACCTTTTCAAAGCCCGCTTTGTTGAACTCATTAACCGCAACAGGGGTTGTAATATCGTTACCGAGAACAATATCAAGCTTTGCGTTTATAAGCTGACCTGCCTCCACGCTTTCAAGCCCTGCGTGGGATGCAAGGATTTTTTGAGTCATGGTCATACCCATATCAATTACCTCCCTTAGTCATATTGTAAAACGCACTGAGAAGTGCCTTTGTATTTGCTGTAATAACATCGGTATCGGTACCGGCGCCCCAGAACATTTCGCCATTTTCGTTTTCAAGCCCGATATAGGATGCCGCAACACTCTGAGAGCCTTGTCCCTGCATACTGTGCTGAGTGAACACCTGCAAGGTGTACTGCTCGCCCGTAAGCTCGCAAAGAGCGTTGTTGATAGCACTTAATGTACCGTTTCCTTCTGCCTGAAGCTCTGTTTCAACGCCGTCCTTTTCAAAGGTAATTTCAATCTTCACCGAATCATTTTCACGAACAAAGTCGAAATCCGTTACCTCGATGTTACCCTTTATATTAAGATAATTTTCCGTGAAAATTTCAAGAATTTCATCAGGCTTTAATTCCTTATGCTCGTGATCCGATATGCCCTTGCACAAATAGCTGAAAGCCTCACGCATTTTTGCGGGAAGATTATATCCGTAAGACTGCTCGAGAAGATAACCTATGCCGCCCTTGCCGGACTGCGAATTAACACGGATTACATCCGCATCATAGGTTCTGCCAATATCCTGAGGATCAATCGGAATATAAGGAACATTCCACTGATGAAGCTTGTTTTTCTTTCTGTACTTCATGCCCTTTGCTATGGCATCCTGATGTGAACCCGAAAATGCCGCAAACACCAAAGCGCCTGCATACGGTGCTCTTTCGTAAACATGCATACGGGTGCACTTTTCATACTCATCAACAAGATAGGTCATATTTGAAAAGTCAAGCTTGGGATCCACACCGTGAGAATACATATTCATCGCCAAGGTCACAATGTCGACATTGCCTGTTCTTTCGCCGTTTCCGAAAAGCGTTCCCTCAACACGGTCGGCACCTGCCAGGAGTGCAAGCTCCGTATCCGCAACTCCCGTTCCCCTGTCATTGTGGGGGTGGAGCGAAAGGGTAACAAATTCGCGATATTTAAGATTCTTGCTCATATATTCAACCTGAGATGCATATACATGGGGAAGGCTCATTTCAACCGTAACCGGGAGATTGATAATTACATTGTTGTTCTCACTCGGCTCCAGTACATCTAAAACGGCATTACATACCTCAAGTGCATATTCAGGCTCGGTTCCCGTAAACGATTCGGGAGAATACTCAAAGCGGAAGTTTGCATCATACTCATCGGCAAGCTTTTTAACAAGCTTTGCGCCGTCAACCGCAATTTTCTTGATTTCCTCTTTACTCTTTTTGAACACCTGCTCACGCTGAGCAACACTTACGGAATTATAAAAATGAATGATTGCATTGGGCGCACCCTTGCAGGCATCAAATGTTTTGCGAATGATATGCTCGCGGCACTGTGTAAGAACCTGAACCGTAACATCATCGGGAATCATGTTGTTATCTATAAGCGTTCTTAAAAATTCGTATTCGGTTTCGCTTGCCGCCGGAAAACCAACCTCAATTTCCTTGAAGCCGACATCCAGAAGCACCTTGTAATACTCAAGCTTTTCTTCAAGGCTCATAGGAATTACAAGACTCTGATTACCGTCACGCATATCAACGCTGCACCAAATAGGGGGCTTTTCAATATGATCTTTTTCAACCCATGTATTGTATTTTTTGTCTACCGGGAAATATCCCACTCGATACTTACTTGAATCCATCATAATTCATTACTCCTTTTCCGCTATTACTTCCACCTCGACAAGAGCGCCTTTGGGAAGCTCCTTTACAGCCACGCAGCTTCTTGCGGGCTTTTCTGTAAAATACTGTGCATACACTTCATTGAATTCGGCAAAATCCGCCATATCATTAAGAAAGCACACCGTTTTGACCGCACTTTGCAAAGATCCGCCTGCGGAAGACAAAACCGCCTCCAAATTTTTGCAAACTCTGTGAGTCTGCTCTGCAATGCTTTCGCCCTCCAAAACACCCGTTTCGGGATTCAGAGGAATTTGTCCGGATGTAAAAATCAGATTGCCTACAACCGTTGCCTGTGAGTACGGGCCGATTGCCGCCGGTGCATTATTTGTGTGAATTTTTATGCTCATAATATTAACTCCCTTCAAAAATTAAACTAATTTAAAACCTTCGTCACGAAGTGTTTTCGTAATAAGGTTAACATGTTCAAAATCTCTCGTTTCCATTTCTATACGGAGGAAACAGCCGTTGACACTCTCGGTATCTCCCTTTTCGTAGTGAACGCCGGTTACGTTTCCGCCGCAATCGGCAATGATTGAGGATATTTCCTTTAGCTGTCCGGGCTTGTCGATAAGCTCTATCAGCAGGCTTGTGGAACGGCCGGACTTAAGCAAGCCTCTGTCTATTACACGGGACAGGCTTGTAACATCAATATTTCCGCCCGATACCACCGCAACGACACGCTTGCCTTTAAGGTTGAATTTATCAAACATGACAGCCGCCACAGCGGTTGCGCCGGCACCTTCGGCAATCATCTTCTGCTTCTCTATCAGAGCAAGAATAGCCGAGGAAACCTCATCGTCGCTCACAAGTGCAATTTCATCCACATACTCGCTTATATATTGGAATGTGTTTTCTCCGGGTTGCTTTACCGCAATACCGTCTGCAATAGTTGACACACTTTCCAAGCACTCAATTTTACCGTCATTAATCGAATTGTACATACTCGGAGCGCCGACAGCCTGCACGCCGTAAACCTTGACTGAGGGACGAATCTGCTTAACGGTATAGGCAATGCCCGAAATCAAACCGCCTCCGCCGATAGGAACAACAATGGCATCAATATTATCCAAATCATTCAATATTTCAAGAGCAATCGTACCTTGTCCGGCAATGACATCCTCATCGTCAAAGGGATGAACAAAGGTATAACCCTCACTGTCACGAAGCTCCAGGGCTTTCCCGTAAGCGTCATCATAACAGCCCTCTACCAAACAGACCTCCGCACCGAAGCCTTTTGTTGCCTCAACCTTTGAGATAGGCGCCGTATCCGGCAAGCATATGATAGACCGTATTCCGTTTTTGGTTGCCGCAAGAGCCACGCCCTGCGCGTGATTTCCGGCAGAGCAAGCAATAACGCCTTTTTCCTTCTCCTCTTTGGAAAGCATCGCAATTTTATATGCAGATCCTCTGACCTTAAACGAGCCTGTTATTTGCAGATTTTCGGGCTTTAGGTACAGTTCACACTCGGGAGCAATGCCGTACGCCCTTACAACATTGGTTTCACGAATTATATTTTTCAGCACAGTCTGTGCATCGAATACTTTGTCAAGGGTTAACATCTTAATTCCGCCTTTCGTTATTTAAGTCTATACATTTGTTGTGTGGCCTTAAGGTAAAACAAAACCCGTCTCAAAGCCAAGCTTGCTTTGAGACGGGTGTAAATACAACTTTAGCACTCGCGGTACCACTCAAATTGCGGAAAAAATCCGCCAACTCATTGAAGTCTAACAACTTCTATGCACTAACGTAGCAAACACGGGTAGCCCTAAATGAAAATCTCAGGCTTCCGGCTCAAAAGTGAGAGGTCAAGGATATACAACACACTGAATTTCACCAAACATCAGCTCTCTGAAGTGCCTTTCTCGGTGACCGTTCTTCGTCACAGCCTTTACATATTTATTACCGTATATTATAGCATAATAAGCCGTAAATGTCAAGTGTTTTTTTGAAGAATTTATTCTTCTTCCGTTATTAGGCTGTTTACGGAAGGTATATTGTACAAAATAACTACTCCGATTACCGTAAAAATAAGTTCGGGAAGCATATATGCGCCGTTGTAGCACAAGGAATATGCGTATTTGTTCCAGCCTTCCCATGCAAATTCACCGAAAAGAACCGCACCGGAAATGAAGCAGAACCGTTGCCGAGAAAAAGCCGCAGGCAAAAATAGGCCTGCGGCAAGATGAGCACATATTATCCTACGCCGGCATTACCCGGATCAGGTTATGGGTCGAAGTCAAAACTTCCTCTCAGCCAAAAGCTCCCCTTTGTTTTGCAATTTCATTATATCACCGTTTACTGCTATTGTCAAGGGCTTTGTTCGATATAATTTAATCTGCGATTTCAGCAATTCTTCCGGCAATTCTGATTAATTCCGCAGAGTACTCCGCAACCTCGGAAGGCGAAGCATTTTCAAGCTCAGCCTGAAGTTCTTCCGCCTTTGTCTGCCATTGCACCAATTCCGCAAGCATTTCGGTGTAGTCTGTCAAAATAGTAGTGTCAGACGGATTGTTTTTATACTTTTCGGTAATTTCTATATATTTATTTATCCAAGCTTCATAATCCTTCAAAAACTGCTTCCACTCTGGTTCTCCGGATATTTCCGAAATGCTTTCTTGAGTATCATCTACCACATTGGGAGTTTCCTCTGTTTCCTGGGTTTCAACCTTTTGAGTGTCAGTGCTTTCTTTGTTTGTCAATTTGCTCTTGTCAGATTTTGAACTGCCGCAAGCAATAAGTGTCAGCATCAGCATTGCAACAATAACGGATAGAAATATTTTTTTCATATTAGTCTCCTTTAATCCTTTTCAATCTTTATTTTGGGCAATGATAAAGTGATTTCCTGTGAATCTTCGGGATCATATACAGATTCTCCGACAGAGAACGAAAATGAAAGCTCCGATATTTCGATTAAATCATCGCCTTTCTCATCTTTTTTATCGGCATCATCGGTTTCTTCTTCATCTTCTTCATCGAAATAATATTCTGCCAAATTGTTCAGCTCAATTCCCATAACATATTTTTTCTTTCCCGGGATAAATTCACTGTCCCAAATCGAATCATAAACATTTAATTCTCCGAAATAAACATCGCCTATGCCTACCGTTATTTCGTATTCCGAATTGTTTTCAATCTCCAACATGACAATAGATTCATTGTCCTTGTTAGTTACAACAGCCGCAGATGTAACCTTAAGATCGTAATTATCATAAAGAACATCTTCCGAAAAGCTGTCGATTTTACAATCCATCTTGCTTTCAAATGCGCCGTTTTCAATCACCTTGCGATATGTATTCTCGGAATAATCGTAACTATCAGCAATATTTGTTTTAATCTTTAAAGGTCCGGTTTCCACAGAGTTGTAATCATCATCATTAATTTCAAAACCCATTTCAATGTCCGCAATTTTCGTAATTCCGTACACATTAAGAGATCTAAAATCAACCGAAAATTCATCTTCTACGGTCTGTCCTGCCGCAACATCACAATTGATGTAGCCGTCATCTATCATGTACCCGTTTATTGAATTAATATGGTATCCCATAGAACCGCTTACAAACGATAAATCCTTATCACTGTTGTTTTCAAAAATAAGTTTAATTTCTGCCGTAAAGTTGGTGTATGTCAGGCTATCGGCGGTTATCTTTATACCATTTTCATCGTACAGCACCGTTTTTTCAATTTGAACACTCTTATCGAATTTTTCCATAAGCTTTTTAGTCGCCGTTTTTTCCTTTACTTCCGACGAAGCTCCGTTACCGCATCCCGAAACAGAAAAAACAAGCATCACGAAAATAATAATTGCCAAAATTTTTCTCATAAATTTTCTCCATTCTTTTTGGATTATAATCTACCGGCACCGATTAAATGGAGTGAACACCAATATTTCCCTCCCGATTTTCATAAATTTCCAAATAAAAAGTGCGTAGCAACTTAACAAAGAGCCACGCACCTGAAAAGCGCATTGACTTCGATGTTAAGGGTTGCTACACACTCATAATCATAATCCGTTATTTAGGGTATATGAAATCGAAGTGTACGCTCTTCTTAATAGAGTGTACCCCTAAATAATGAATTTGATTATAAGTATTCCATTGTAGATTATGAGTTTGTAGCATACATATTATAGCATAACAAACTCATTTTTGCAAGTAGTTTTTGCCACTTTCCGATTTTATTCAATTTATTCCGCATGAAGATACTTCGGGAAAACGGTCAGGCGGATATTGGTACTGCCGTAGGGAACGAGGGTAATTTCCTCATAATCGCCGAGATGCTCCTCGACAAACTCGGACGACGGCAAACGAGGCGTTGTAACAAGCTCGTTTGAAACCAGGGTGGCGCCGCAATCAAGCTGTTTTTGATCTAACCCTTCGCCGCCCACAAGCTCCATATCCTTTTGTTCTTCTTTCACCAAATTCCAATCCGAAAGCGTTTTTGCCTTAATCTTTATTTCAAGAGGAGAGCCTTCCCAGAACGGACTGTCGGAATGTGAAACCGTAATGCTTTCGGGGCGTTCCCAGCCTGTTACGGCATAGTTCCAGGGGGAATCGGGATAGATATTCCAAGCCGGAAAATCCGCAGTCTGCCTTTTTTCTTCCGTGTCAATCTCTCTTTTTTCTTTAATCTTAAGCGAAAGAAGAAGGGGACCGTATGTAAAGTAAACTCCTCCGTCGGGTGAAGAATTTCCGGAAAATGCTTTTTGGAAGGAAAGCGATATTTCATCGCCGTTTCCGACCGAAACCTCGGCATAACCGTTGCATACCGAAAATTCCATGGGCTCACCGTTTTTGCGGATAACCGTTCTTTTTGACCACTCGGGGATTCGCAATTTCAGCTTGCTTTCCGAAACGCCTTTAAGCTCGACTTTAAGCTTGACTTCATCGCCGAAAGGATAGTTTCCCGTTTGGGTAAGCTTTATTTCATCCCCGTCATACACGCTGTCGCCGTAAAGGCTTACAGCTACGCCTCCGCAGAAGGTCTGATACATTCTTGCGGCGTAGTTTGGCATTGTTCTTCCGATATTTCCCACACAGCATTCGGGATAATGGTGGGGCTGATATGCCATACGGGGAGTGTTTTTCCAAGCCGAAATGTGGGTTGAATTTCTTGCGGCAATCACCTGATTCACACAAGAAAGATACTGAATTGTCTTAAAATAAGGCCCTATAGCACCCGGGAGCGCATTAAAAACCGCACACTCGATTCTGTCGGCATATTTTCCGTTACCCGTTGCCTCAAGCATATATCCCAAGGACCATACGGCATCTGAAATGTCGCATGACTCATGCGTACGCCAGCTTTCGTTGCCGCAGGTTTTTTCGCTGCTGCTTGGGATTCCGTCCGGAAGCAAATGATAGCGTGCAATTTTATTAAAGCCGTTTACTGATGCTTCGAGCAATTCCCTGTCGCCTGTAAATGAGTAAAGAATAGCAGGAAGCTTTGCATCCTCATGGAAGGTAACCCCGTGCTCATTGGGAACCCTGTCCGACATTAAGTCGTCGGCGCCGGCAACAGATTCGAGCTTTCTGTGTTCCTTATAAGCATTAACCGCTTTTTCAAGCAAATCGTTATCTTCGTAAACCTGTGCTATCTTCAGCATTGTTTCGATATTTACTATATCCCTGTCATACTTATAGCTGTGGGTATCACTCATGTAATGCTCACGCATTTTTTCAAGGTATCTAATATTACCCGTATTGCTCCAAAGAGCATAAAGTGCACGAAAATAAACCGCATGAGGCCAACGGTTTCTGCCCTTATCCTCCTTTAGCTCAAGGGGACCTATATACGGGTCACCGTCATCCGAAAATGAAGCCTCAATCTGCCCCATAACCACATTCAAAAGCTCGTCATCGTCTGTAAATATGGCGGTTCTTACCACCGAATCAATCCAATACGCAGTCTGCTCATAAGGCCACCACTCTGCGTAGCCGCCGTCTGTCAAGGTGCGATCCTTCCAGCAAGCACGGTCATAAGGATACCCGATTTTGTGAAGATTTCCCGGCATTCCGGAGGCTTCCTTCTTCAAGAAATCCAAAATCCAGCCCTTCGGTCTTATTTGGTTCATTCGTACTTCTTCAAGTACATTGTACTTTTTCATTGCTTTATCTCCTTATAATAAAATTAATGTTACCACTTTTCAATTTTGTCCCATGTTACCAAAAATGCCTCGTTGGCAAGCTCTGCAAGAGGAGAATCGGAACGGGAATCAGAATAAAATCTGTCCATTTTCGTATCTCCGAGATACTCTTTAAGCCTTGGAACCTTTTCTTTTCCGTAGCAATTCTTTCCCGTATATTTTCCGGTTTTTTTGTCTGCCTCGGACGCAATAAGATGCTTTATGCCGAGCCTGTCGCATATAGGTCTCAGCAAAAAATACGGTGATGCCGAAATGATAACATCGTCATCCCTCTGTTGTCCAAGATACCACGGCTTTATGTTTTTTATTTCGACATCCCAAAAGCGTTCGACCTCATAGTCAATATCGGGCACAAACCGGAAAGCCGAATAAACCACTTCCTTCATGGCGGTTTTGTCCGTTATTTTAAGCCGATACTTTATAAATGCCCAAAGCTGCGCAGGTGCACGCAACGCCATTTTGGGATACTTCTTCAATAGGAAGAAATAAAACCTTTTTGTGCTGTCATAATAATATATAGTCTTATCAAAATCGTAAGCGTTCATATGTAACCTCTAAAACTCAAATTCAGTATCGTTAACCTTTAATGTATCGCCGAGGGTGACTTCTCTCCACGAGCCGTTCTTTGCAGAATCAATCGAAATCCTGTTTATTCCGCCTATTTCATAGCTGTCATATTTCCCGTAAGCACCGCAAAAATGTGCGGCAACTCTTCCCCCGTTTTCGTTGATAAGCTGAATCACACGGAGAAGGCTTTCCGTTGATTTTCCCATATAAACATACGGGTCGCCTGCGCCTTCAAATCTCGAATCGGGTATAGAGTGAGAAAAAACAATCACCCTCCAGCCCTTTTTTACCCTTGCGGCATCATTTTTAAGCCACGCAAGCTGAGCTGTATTAAAGCCTTCAAACTTCATGAAAATCTCGTTTTCCTCATCAAGCTGTGAAATGTAAGAGCAAAGAAAAATCAGTCTTACCTTTTTATCGGGAAAATCCGCATAATAATACGGCTTTTCAAAAAGCTTAACATTGCCGTAATCCGTAAGAAAGCTTGCACGCTTTGCCCACTTTTCATCGTTTGTGATGTTCATTGCCAGCTGACCGAGAAACCTTTCGTTTCTATAGCCGTCCGTTTTCCCCTGCGCAACATAAAGCCTTTTGCTTTCGGTTGAATTTTTGTATTTTTCAATTTCCAAACCGTAAACACGGTCTGAAATCCTCTCCGGATTGTTACCGTTTATTATATTGCCGAGATGAACAACGCAGTCAAAACGATGTCCGTTTTGATCAGCCTCGTAAATTTCCGAGGCAATATCGTTATCCGTCAGACACGAATCCGACAAAAGCGCAAATCTAAATACTTCATCCATGCTTTTATCCCCCAATCAATAAGAAATCTCACGGTCAGAGCCGGCACCGAATCTGACAAGCCTGATTATTCTTTCCTTAAGGTCTATAGAAACCGCATCCCACGCATCCTCCGTAACCGTTCCGAGATTTCTTTCGGGGAAAACACCGTTTCCTACCATATCCCAAATGGAAGGAACATATGCCGTTTCGCTGGTTGTCATTATAAAATTAATCCCGTTGATTTTTCCGTCAAAATCGCCGTGCTCATGTCCCAAAAACCACGCGGCAACGGTAAAACCGTTCTTTTCAGCATTGTCTGTAAGGGCGCAAAAAGCATCATAGCCGTTTATTCGCTGATTTTCCTTGCTTATGGGAGAAAAATAATCTATAAAAGGAGCGTCATGCGAAAAAACCATTACCGTCCAGCCTTTTGGCGCATTAAACCCCTCGTTTTTCAGCCAATTAACCTGTTCGCCGCTTATTCCGTACTTTTTATTAAACACCCCGTCTTTCCACTCATAATAAAATGAGCAGATAAACACAAGTCGTATTTTTTTATCTTCAATATCCACATAAAAATACGGTTTTCCTAAAGGTCTGTGAACACCTTCCGCCTCATCAAGATAACGGGTTGCTCCGTACCAAAGCTCGTCCGTTGCCATATCGTTCACAGAGCCTTCGCAGTAACCGTCATGATTACCCTCAACGGGATAAAACACAGCGTTAACCGATGCTCTCCAAAGCTCGATTTGCTCGTTTAATAGCATTTCCGTATATCCCTTCGGAAAATTTCCGTTCATGAAATCCCCAAGATGCACAAGACAATCAAAATTAAGTCTTTCGTCAACCGCTTTTATGTTTTCCAAAGTATCGCATAATGAATTGTCAAGGTGGGAATCTGCGGCAATCGCAAAGGAAAAATCAAATTTTCGGAACTCCCTTATTACACGCTCACACTCGGTTTTGTAATAATCCTTCATAATTCCCTCCTAACACCAGTTTTTAGCAAGCCCACCGCCGCCGGTTTCTCGATAATTAACCGACAGGTCACGCCCGGTTTCCTTCATTGTTTTGATAACATTATCAAGAGAAATCCGCCTCGTATCACTCAGAAAATCGGCAAGGCTGACAGCATTGATCGCCCTCATTGCGGCAACCGCATTTCTTTCTATGCACGGAATTTGAATAAGCCCGCCGACGGGATCGCAGGTAAGCCCCAGATGATGTTCAATGGCAATTTCTGCGGCGTATTCAATTTGTTCGGTTCTTAAGGAAAAAAGCTCACCGAGCATAGCGGCAGCCATAGCGCACGCAGTTCCGATTTCCGCCTGACATCCGCCTTCCGCACCCGAAACGGTGGCATTTGTCTTTACAAGATTTCCTATAATTCCGCCGACAGCCAGGGCTCTTACAACATCCCTGTCATCAAAGCTGTTCTTTTTTTGAAAATAGTAAAGAACCGCCGGCACAACTCCGGCAGAACCGCAGGTGGGAGCCGTTACAACACGCTTTCCGCAAGCGTTTTCTTCGCTTACCGCAAATGCATAAGAGCACACAATTCTGTTTTCGGCTGTTTGCGGAGTTTCGTCAATGTGCTTTTGGTCAAAAAGATATTTTGCTTTTCTTACAACCCCCAAATCGCCCGGCAAAACCGTACTTTTGGCAGAAAGCCCGGAGTGAATGCAAGCCTTCATCGTATTCCACACTTCAAACAGATATTCCTCAATATCCGGCTCCGTTTCAAGCACATACTCATAAAGGGTTATACCTTTTTCGTTACAATACCTCACTATTTCGCTGAACGATGTATGCCTGTACACATAATCATCGCCGCTTAACTCTCCCTCAAACTCTATATCTCCGCCGCCGATACTCATAACTCTTGCGCGGTCAATTTCCTTTCCGCCCGAAAACGCAACAAAATCCATCGTATTGGGGTGAGGAATACCCATATTTGTGTAATCTTTTTTTATAATTACTCGCTTGTTGAGATTATCGAAATATTTATTTACAACATCCTCTGTGCCTCCGCCCTGCCCGGCTGCGGCAAGAGAACCGTAAAGGGTTACTTCAAATCTGTCTGCCGATAAGTTTTTATCCGCAAATGCCTTGCAGGCACGCTGAGGCCCTATCGTATGAGAGCTTGAAGGACCGCATCCGATCCTGAATAACTCTCTGAGCGATTTCATCCCGACAGGAGTTTTTTTTGCGAAACGAGATTCCGACTCAAGAAAATAATCCAGCGGAACCTTGAAAATATTTGCAAGATTTTTATAGTTTTGTATAGACGGCTGTGAAATGCCGTTTTCCCACTTTGATACAGCACGGTTACTAACATTCAAAAACTGTGCAAGCTCACTCTGAGAAAGCCCGGCTTTTTTTCTCAGAAACCGTATTTTTTCGGAATAGTACAAAAATACCACCTCCCGAAAAATATTATACATTATTTAAACGCCCCGTGTCAAGAACATATTCAACTCGCGGTTGATATTTTTTTAATTATTTTTTAAAAAATGTGTAGACAAAAGCAAAAAAATGGGGTATAATTAATAAGATAGAAATTTTTGAAGGAGTAATTACTATGAGTAAATTATATGAAATGAATCATCCGCTTATTAAAGTGAAGGTAAGCATGCTTCGTGATAAAAACACGCCGGTTAAGCAGTTCCGCGATCTTGCTTACGAAATCTCCCTTTTGATGGGATATGAAGCAACGAAGGATCTTGAGCTTTCGGACTACGAGGTTGAAACACCTATTACAAAAACAACAGGTAAATACATCGAGAAGCAGGTTGCGCTTGTTCCGATTCTCCGTGCAGGTCTCGGAATGGTTGATGCAATGATGAGCATTATCCCGGCGGCAAAGGTTGGTCATGTAGGTCTTTATCGTGACCCGGAAACATTGGAGCCCGTTGAATACTATTGCAAGCTGCCTACCGATATAGAAAAAAGACAAGTACTTGTTCTTGACCCGATGCTTGCAACCGGTGGAAGTTCTTCCGCCGCAATTCAGTTCATAAAGAACAGAGGCGCAAACAAGATAAAGCTCGTTTGCCTTATCGGGGCGCCTGAGGGTATCGAAAAAGTAATGAAGGATCATCCCGATGTTGACATTTATGTTGCAGCTGTCGACGAAAAGCTCAACGATCACGGATATATCGTTCCGGGGCTCGGCGATGCGGGCGACAGACTTTTCGGAACACTTTAAGGAGTAATTTTATTATGACAAAAACATTTTTCACATCTGAATCGGTTACGGAAGGGCATCCCGATAAGGTGTGCGACAGAATATCGGACGCTGTTCTCGATGCCATTTTAGCTGAGGATCCGAATGCAAGAGTAGCTTGCGAAACTGCGGTAACAACCGGGCTTGCCCTTATTATGGGAGAAATCTCGACCGAGTGCTATGTTGATATTGCAGGTATTGCAAGGGAAACAATCAAAGAAATAGGCTATGACAATCCTGCCTGCGGATATGACGGAAATACTTGTGCGGTTTTAACTTCTATTGACTCTCAGTCACCCGATATTGCTCTCGGAGTGGACAACTCTCTTGAAGAAAAAGAGGGCGGAATCGCCGAGATAGGCGCAGGCGACCAGGGCATGGTTTTCGGATATGCTTGCAATGATACGGAAGAATATATGCCGATTACCATTCATTACGCCCACGCTCTTTGCAGAAGGCTTACTGAGGTTCGTAAAGACGGTACTGTTCCTTACCTTCGCC
This sequence comes from uncultured Eubacteriales bacterium, assembly GCA_902492655.1. Lineage (GTDB taxonomy): Bacteria > Bacillota > Clostridia > HGM11514 > HGM11514 > CAKSKB01. The sequence goes on from CABUMF010000018.1 coordinate 26,563, forward strand.
CCGACGGGAAAGGACAGGTTACCTTTGAATTTCATGACGGAAAGCCCGTAAGAGTTGATACTATAATCGTTTCAACTCAACATTCCGAGGATGTTGAGCAGGCTCAGATTGCTTCGGACATTAAAAAGTATGTCATCGAACCGGTTATAGATAAAAAGTGGATTGATGAAAACACAAAAATCCTTGTTAATCCTACCGGTAAGTTTGTTGTGGGCGGTCCCCAGGGAGATTCGGGGCTCACAGGAAGAAAAATTATTGTCGATACATACGGCGGATGCGCAAGACACGGCGGCGGTGCTTTTTCCGGAAAAGACCCGACAAAGGTTGACCGTTCGGGTTCGTATGCGGCAAGGCACGCGGCTAAAAACATAGTTGCCGCAGGCTTGGCTGAAAAGTGCGAAATCCAGCTTGCGTATGCAATAGGCGTTGCAAAGCCCGTTTCGATATTTATTGAAACATTCGGAACCAACACCATTCCCATGGAAGAGCTTTACGAAAGATTTAACAAAACCTTCGATATGCGCCCTGCGGCAATTATCGAAAGGCTTGATTTACGCAGACCTATCTATAAACAGACTGCGGCATACGGTCATTTCGGCAGAAGTGATGCTGATTTTCCTTGGGAAAGACTCGACAAGGTCGAAGAACTTAAAAAATAATATGTGTGGGGCTGTTTTTACAGTCCCATTTTGTTTAAATATACAGCGAAATTGGCTTTTGCGGAGCTGAGAATGGAGTAATATATGGAAATAAGAGAATTTTACGGCGAGGAAACCCTCGAATTTTACAGGCTGTGCACTCAGCTTTTTCACTCCCCCGCATCGGATGAAGAAATAATGAAAAAGGTGCAAAATGCCTCCCCGAGAGAAGGTTTCTTTCGTTTGGGTGCATTTGAAGGCGGCTTTCTTTCAGCAATCGAGGCAATTCCCTTCACCGTTCGTTTTGACGGACACGATATAAAAATGAGCGGAATAGGCGGAGTTGTTTCTGCTCAGGAGGCACGGGGAAAAGGCACAATAAAGGCAATTTTCGATACAGCATTTAAAAAGATGTACGAAAACGGTCAGATTTTGTCTCACCTATACCCTTTCAGAGGAGATTACTACAGAAAATTCAACTACGAGCCCTCTGCGCAAACGAAGGTTTGGCATATTCCGACAGAATATTTCCGCACTTCAAAGCAAGGATATATAAGGCTCTACGATGAGTCCGAAAAAATGAAGCAAGACCTTAAGGCTTTGTATAATGTGTTTATTAAAAACAAAAACCTGGCACTTTCGGAGAAAAGTCAGGCATTTTATAACGGGCTTAAGCCGTATTCCTCACCGCATTTTTCATACTTACACTACAGCGATGACGGAACGGCTGACGGTTTTATTTGCTATCATATGCAGCAGTACCCCGATAAGCGGCAGGATATAATAGTGGAAAACTTCTGGTATTCCGATATTAACGGAATAATCGGCTTGCTTTCCTACATTGCGTCACTTAAGGATTATTCGGACAGCACCGTCATATCTTGCAATGACGATCTTGCACCATTTATTGAATTTAACGGCGGCTGGGGCAAAAGGGATTCCTATTATGAGGGCAGATTTAACGGCTCTTCACGAATAATTGATGTTGAAAAAATGCTTTCTCTTGCAGATTTTGAAGGCAAGGTTACGCTTAAAATAAACGATTCTCTGTGTCCTTGGAATAACGATGTATTCACGCTGTCCGACGGCGTTGTAACAAGGGGCGGCACTGCGGACGCAGAGGCTGAAATCGGAATTTTTTCGGCAATGCTCCTTGGAAGATGCGATAATATTTCGCTGATTCCGAACTTCAGAATTATTAAAAACGAGCAAGCGCTGCATCGCCTTTTCAAACCAAAGGATATTTGGTTCGATGAGCATTTTTAATAACAGTTCTTATAATTGACAAGCCGTGTGCGGCAAAACGACTTTTTAAAATCGTTTTGCCGTACACGGTCTTTTTTAAGCTTAAGAAAAACAGTGCAGACCGGACAAGCTGAGGCAAAACATTGTTTTGTGCATACGAAGCTATAGATACTAAAGCAAATTGCGAAGCTTTTTTATTATCGGTATTAGTCTTATATCCGCATATTTTTCAGAATTTTTATACTTTATGCAATCCATCCATTTTTTACACAGCCCGTTTTTATGCAATTTTCACAATTCTAAATACTCATGTTTGTGCAACATTTCGGTAAATCTTTGAAGGATGAATAAAATTTTTGTAGAATATTTATCATAAGCGGTCAAAATCGCGGCTTATTACTATAAACAAGGAGGGGTTTGCTATGAAGCAGTATCCTGTCGACAAAATCAGAAACATATGCCTTGCCTCCGGCGGCGGAGCAGGTAAAACAACATTGGGAGAAGCATGTCTGCATCTTGCGGGTGCGTCAGACAGATTCGGAAAGATTGCCGATGGCAATACAGTATCCGACTTTGACCCCGAAGAAATAAAGAGAAAAATTTCTATCGGCACTACAATACTTCCCTTCGAGTGGAATGACTGCAAGATTAATTTTATTGACACCCCCGGTTATCTTGACTTTGCAGGTGAAGTTAAGGAAGGAATCCGTGCGGCAGATGCAATGGTTATCCCCGTAAGCGGAAAAAGCGGAGTAAGCGCAGGCACGGAAAAAGCATGGAAATACGCACAGGAACAGGGCATTCCGGCAATTTTCTTTATCAACAAGGTTGATGATGAAAAATCTGACTATTCAAAGGTTGCCGACCAGTTAAGAGAAGTTTTCGGCAAAAATGTTATTCCGTTTTTGGCTCCCGTTAAAACCGATCACAAGACTTTGGACGGTTTCATAGATGTAATGCGTCTTAAGGGAAAGCAAATAAAAGGCAAAACTGTGGAGGATTGGGAAATCCCGTCAGGCATCGGTGATGAGCTTGCAGGCTTCAGAGATATGATTTCAGAAGCCATTGCAATGACCGATGATGATTTAATGGAAAAATACTTCAGCGGTGAGGAATTCACGCAGGATGAAATAAAGAAGGCAATGAAGGCAGGTATCCGTTCAGGTGACATTTCGCCGATACTTTGCGGAAGCGCCGCAACGGGCGAAGGTGTTGCGTTCCTTCTGGATGCCATTGTGCGTTATATGCCGTCCCCCGAGGGTACATACCTTGCAGAGAATGAAAGCGGAGATTCCGTTGATGTTTCATGCGAAGACAGTGCTCCTCTTTCGGTATTTGTTTTCAAAACTGTTGCCGACCCGTATGTTGGAAAAATGTCTTATTTCAAGGTTATGTCCGGAACTCTCAAAGCGGATTCCGTTCTTTACAACGTTAACCGGGAAGCAAACGAAAAGGTTGGCAGATTGTACACCGTATGCGGTAAAAAGCAGACGGAAACCCCCAGCATCGGCGCAGGTGATATAGGGGCTGTTGCAAAGCTTGCAATCACCAAAACCGGTGACACGCTTTGTGTTCCTTCAAACAAGGTAAAATTTGAAGCAATAAAATTCCCCAAGCCCGTGCTTTCGCTTGCGGTAAGCCCCAAAGCAAAGGGTGATGAGGAAAAAATGACATCCGGTCTTTCAAAACTCATGGAAGAGGATGCAACTCTTAAGCTTGAAAACAACAAGGAAACCCACCAGATGATACTTTCGGGTCTTGGTGAACAGCAGCTTGATATAGTTGTAAGCAAGCTCAAAACAAAATTCGGAGTTGATGTGGAGCTTTCCGAGCCCATTACAGCATTCAGGGAAACCTTGCGCAAAAAGGTTAAGGTTGAAGGAAAGCATAAAAAACAGTCGGGCGGTCACGGTCAGTACGGTCATGTCTGGATTGAGTTTGAACCCGGCGAGGATGAGGATTTGACTTTCTGCGAAACGGTTGTAGGCGGAGCAGTTCCGAAGAACTACTTCCCGGCTGTTGAAAAAGGTCTGAAGGAATCCATTCAGCACGGCGTTTTGGCAGGTTATCCGGTTGTTAACCTGAAGGCAACGCTTGTGGACGGTTCGTATCACCCGGTTGACTCCTCGGAAATGGCGTTTAAGGTTGCGGCATCCCTTGCCTTCAAAAAGGGCATGGAAGAAGGCGGCTCGGTTCTTTTAGAGCCTGTCGGGCTTTTGACGGTTGATGTTCCCGATTCCTACACAGGAGATATAATCGGCGACATAAACAAGCGCAGAGGAAGAATACTCGGTATGAACCCCGGTTCAATCGAAGCGGAGGTTCCGATGTCTGAAATGCATAAATACGCAACGGATTTGCGTTCAATGACTCAGGGCAGAGGAAGCTTTACATTCATATTCCAAAGATATGAAGAGGTTCCCGCTAACTTTGCACAAAAGATTATTGCCGATGCTGCGGCAAGGAAAAAAGAGGAATAAAAATTTAGTGCCCGAAGCAAAATCGCTTCGGGCATATTTATGCAAAAATAAGAAAGCCGCAACCATATTGGTTGCGGCTATGGGCGATACAGGGCTCGAACCTGTGACCCTCTGCTTGTAAGGCAGATGCTCTCCCAGCTGAGCTAATCGCCCTTAGAACGCTATTAATTATACCAAACTTTTTGCCTTTTGTCAATACTTTTTTTAAAAAAAGTAATTTTTTTTAAAATATCGGTAAAAATACCTTTGAGGTGACATATATGATGTACTTAAAAGCTTTCTTTTTCGGCGGTCTTATTTGCATAATAGGGCAGCTCCTTATTGATTTCACAAAGCTTACTCCCGCAAGGATATTGACTTCATTTGTTGTCGCAGGAGTTATTTTGGGAAACCTCGGGTTATATGAGCCCTTTGCCAAATTCGCAGGATGCGGAGCCACAATTCCGATTTCCGGTTTTGGTAACACTCTTTCAAAGGGTGTTGCAAAGGCAATCTCGGAAAAGGGAGCGCTCGGAATAATGACAGGTCCGCTCACTGCCGCCGCCGCAGGAATAGGTGCGGCAATCATTTTTGGATTTTTTGTTTCAATAATATTCAAGCCAAAAGCAAAATAAGCCTAAAAAATACGGAGTGGGCTTTTCATATTTCAAAGGGAGTGGGCAAAAAACTATTTGCCCCACTCCCTTAATTTTTACAGCTTGACTTTTAAAAACCCATGTCCTACGGCAGGTAAAATCTTTTCCGTCAAATCCTTGGTTTTGATTTTAAGGCTTGAAGTATTTATACACGGGTGGCAACCGAAGTATTCCGCTGACAAAACATCCTCATCTATAAGGAGGGAAACATCATTTTCCTTGTCGTTCATCAGCCCCAGAACGCTCACCGAGCCGGGAGTTATATCCAAAAACCTTTCCATAAATTCCTCTCCGGCAAAGGATAATCTTGAAGAATTTATCTGTGCGGACAAGTCCTTTGTTTTGAAGGACTTGTCCCCCGGCATCATCAAAAGATAAAATGAAGTTTTGTTTCGATTGCACAAAAACAGATTTTTGCATATAAGCGTGTCCAACGCTTTGTCAATTTCGTCACACACCTCCATTGTCATGGCAGGTGCGTGATCGACTCTGTAATACTCCACACCCAAAGAATCAAGGAAATCATAAGTCCTTATTTCCTTTGGAAGACGGTTTTCCGTATTTTCGGGTCTGCCCTTTTCCAAAATCATATTATTTCTCCGTAATAACTTCCATTCCGCCCATATACGGCCTTAAAACCTCCGGAATTCTCACACTGTACTTTTCACCGTCGAACATAAGATTATTCTCCAAGAAAGCAATGAGCATTCTCGGCGGTGCGACAACGGTATTGTTAAGAGTATGTGCGAAATACTTGTTTCCGTCCTCGCCCTTAACCTTAATTCCGAGCCTTCTTGCCTGTGCGTCACCGAGATTTGAGCATGAGCAAACTTCAAAATACTTGCCCTGCTTCGGCGACCATGCTTCAACATCATAGGACTTAACCTTAAGGTCTGCCAAATCGCCCGTACAGCATTCGAGCGTTCTTACGGGGATGTCCATTGAGCGGAACAGCTCTACGCTGTAGCTCCACATTTTATCAAACCATTCCATGCTTTCGGAAGGCTTGCAAATAACAATCATTTCCTGCTTTTCAAACTGGTGTATTCTGTAAATACCGCGTTCCTCGATACCGTGAGCGCCCTTTTCCTTTCTGAAGCAAGGAGAATAGCTTGTAAGCGTAAGAGGAAGCTCTGCCTCGGGTGTAATTGTATCAATGAACTTTCCGATCATGGAATGTTCGCTTGTACCGATAAGATAAAGGTCCTCGCCTTCAATCTTATACATCATTGCATCCATTTCCTCAAAGCTCATAACGCCGGTAACAACATTACTGCGAATCATAAACGGTGGAATGCAGTAAGTGAAGCCCTTGCTTATCATAAAATCACGGGCATAAGCGGTAACCGCACTGTGAAGCCTTGCGATGTCGCCCATAAGATAATAAAAGCCCTCGCCCGCAACTCTGCCGGCAGCTTCCTTGTCGATACCGTTAAACTTCGCCATAATATCGGTGTGATACGGGATTTCAAAATCAACCTTTGTCTGCTCGCCGTACTGCTTCACCTCAACATTGTCCTCATCGCTTCTGCCGACCGGCACGGAAGGATCAACAATATTCGGTATCTTCATCATAACATCCTTGAGCTTTGTCTCAAGCTCGGTTTCTCTTGCTTCCAGCGCCTTAAGCTCATCCGCCTGAGCGTTGACAAGCTTCTTCATTTCTTCGGCTTCGTCACGCTTGCCCTGACCCATGAGAGCGCCGATCTGCTTACTGTATTTATTTCTGTTGGCACGAAGCTCGCTTGCTCTGCTGTTAACATCTCTCTTTTCGTCATAAAGAGCGATTGCCTCATCAACAAGGGGAAGCTTTGAATCCTTAAACTTCTTCTTTATATTTTCCTTTACTATTTCGGGATTTTCTTTAACAAATTTAATGTCTAACATAAAAAACCTATCTCCTTAGTAACTTCTTATTTATATAATATATCACATTTTAATGCATTTATCAATATCAAATTGAAAAAAAACCGTTTTTTTTGCAATATTGGTTATATTGACAAAGTATAGCAAAAGTATTATAATTATTTATATACGGAAGGAGCATCTTATGGGATTTTTATTCGGATACTTGAAAAGATATAAGACAGCGAGCATAATAGGCCCTCTGTTCAAGGTAATAGAGGTTGTTTTTGAGCTTTTTGTTCCCCTTGTTGTTGCGTCGATTATTGACAACGGAATTGAAAACGGGGATAAAAATTACATCGTTAAAATGTGCATTGTTATGGTAGCACTTGCGGCTATAGGGCTTGCAAGCACTCTTGTTGCGCAGTTCTATTCGGCAAAAGCGGCAATCGGAGTTGCAACCGATATGCGACATGACCTTTTTTCAAAAATCCAGAGCTTTTCGGTAGCACAATCGGAAAAGCTTGGAACATCCGCTCTAATAACCTCGTTGACAAGCGATATAAACCAAGTTCAAGCCGGCGTAAACATTGCGCTTCGCCTTCTTTTGCGCTCGCCTTTTGTAGTGCTTGGCGCAATGATAATGGCATTCACAGTTGACACTCGTGCCGCAATAGTTTTCGCCGTTGTTATACCTCTGCTTTTTGCGGTTGTGCTTTTATGCATAAATGCAACCGTTCCGCTATTCAGGAATGTTCAAAAAAAGCTTTCCGAGGTTACCGTAAGAATCAGGGAAAACATTACCGGCACAAGGGTTATTCGTGCTTTTAACAATCAAAGCTCCGAAAACAAGGAGTTTACGGCAGAAAATGAAAAGCTTTCTGCACTTCAAAAGCTCGCGGGAGCAGTATCGTCGATTATGAACCCGGCGACATTTTTAATAATCAACATTGCGATTATTTTCCTTATAAAAACCGGAGCTGTGCGGGTAAGCATGAATCTTTTGACAGCAGGACAGGTTGTTGCTCTTTACAACTATATGTCGCAAATACTTGTCGAGCTGATCAAATTTGCGAATGTTACCGTAAGCCTTTCAAAAACCCTGGCTTGCTCAAAGAGAATTGAAGCCGTAATGAACACAAAAAACAATCAAAAGGTAGTAGAAAGCAACGCAAAGCCTTCAAATGCAAAGGTGGCATTTTGTAATGTCAGCCTTTCGTACAGCGGCGGAGAGGACGCCTTGGAAAACATAAGCTTTGAAGTTAAAAAGGGTGAAACTATCGGAATAACCGGCGGTACGGGCTCGGGAAAAACCTCGCTTATCAGCCTTATTCCGAGATTTTACGATGCCAAATCCGGTATCGTTACGGTGGACGGGCGGGATGTTCGTTCCTATGACATAAAGGCATTACGGAAAAAAATCGGCATTGTTTTGCAAAAAGCAGCCTTATTTACGGGAACAATACGGGAAAATATTCTTTTCGGCTGTGAAAATGCAAGTGAAGAAGATTTGCAGGAAGCAATTAAGGCATCACAATCGGAGGATGTTATTTCCTCAAAAAAAGACGGGCTTGACGAGATGATCGGAAGTTCCGGGCTTTCCGGAGGCCAAAAGCAAAGGCTCACCATAGCACGCACCCTTGTGAAAAGGCCTGAAATTCTGATTTTGGACGATTCTTCATCAGCGCTCGATTATGCGACAGACGCACGCCTTCGGGAAGCAATTAAAAATTTATCCTGGAACCCGACAGTATTCATTGTTTCACAGCGTATCTCCGCGGTTATGGGCTGCGACAAGGTTTTGCTCCTTGATGACGGAAAACAAATCGGCTTCGCCCCTCACGATGAGCTTTATGAGCATTCCGAGCTCTACCGTGAAATATGCGATATTCAGCAGGGGGTGAGCAAATGAAGACAGCAAAAAGAGTTTTGAAATATATAAAAAGCTATAGAATATATATCATTCTTTCTCTGATAACCGCCGCATTATCCGTTGCCGGAACGCTATATATTCCTGTTCTTGCAGGGGATGCGATTGACCTTATTTCCCAAAGAAACTTCGGAGGAATAGGAATCATCCTCGCCTCGGCGGCTGTAGTTGCTGTTTTGACCGCAATTTCAACATGGGTTATGAACATTTGCAACAACAAAATAACATACAGCGTCGCACGGGACTTGAGAAAGGATATTTTTATCAAGCTCGGCAAACTGCCCGTTTCATATACGGACACAAGAAAAACCGGAGAAACCGTGAGCCTTGCAACCGCAGATACAGAGTCGGTCGCCGACGGACTTTTAATGGGCTTTACGCAATTTTTCACAGGAATACTCACCATACTCGGAACACTCGGATTTATGCTGGCGATCAACTTCAAAATCGCAATAGCTGTTTTTATTCTCACGCCTCTGTCGCTTTTCGTATCGAAATTCATTGCAACGAGAACATACGAAATGTTCAAAAAGCAAAGCGAGGTCAGAGCGAAGCAAACGGGGCTTATTGATGAATATATAAGCAACTACAAGGTTGTGAAGGCTTTCTCGGCAGAAGAAAAAGTCACAGCTGAGTTTGACAGCGTGAATGCAGAGCTTAAGGATTGTTCATTCAAAGCTGTTTTTTACTCCTCGCTGACAAACCCATCCACGAGATTTGTAAACGCTGTAGTTTATGCAAGCGTAGCGCTTATCGGTGCTATTTCGGTAATAGGCGGAGGAGGTCTTACGGTTGGAGGACTGTCCTGTCTTTTGAGCTATGCAAACCAATACACAAAGCCATTTAACGAAATATCCGGAGTTATAACGGAGCTTCAGGGGGCACTTGCATCTGCGGCAAGAGTTTTTGAGCTTCTTGACGAACGCGAGGAAACTGAAAAAAGTGCCGACCTCGGCACTGCAGAAGGAAATATTGAATTCAAAAATGTCAGGTTTTCATACATTCCCGAAAGGCCTCTTATTGAGAATTTTAATCTCAATGTTAAAAAAGGACAAACAGTTGCTGTTGTAGGCCCTACCGGTTGCGGAAAAACAACGCTTATAAACCTGATAATGAGGTTTTATGACACCTGCGGCGGCAGTATAACGGTTGACGGTGTGGATATTAAGGATGTCACCCGGGAAAGCCTTCGCAAAAACTTCGGAATGGTGCTTCAGGACACCTGGCTTAAAAGCGGAACCATTAAAGAAAACATAAAAATGGCAAAGCCTGACGCAACCGATGAAGAAGTGATTAATGCCGCAAAGGCATCACACGCACACAGCTTTATCAAAAGAACGGAAAACGGTTATGACACATACCTCGGAGAGGACGGCGGAGGACTTTCGGCAGGGCAAAGACAGCTCCTCTGTATTGCAAGGGTAATGCTTCTTAACCCCAATATTTTGATACTCGACGAGGCAACTTCGTCAATAGATACCCACACAGAAGTAAAAATTCAAAAGGCATTTGACCGCTTAACAGCCGGCAGAACTGCATTTATTGTGGCGCACAGGCTTTCCACCATACAAAATGCCGATGTTATCTTAGTGATGAAGGACGGGCATATTATAGAACAGGGAAAACACGATGAGCTTTTGGAAAAAGGCGGTTTTTATCACAAATTATATATGAGCAGAATTGCATAGAATACCAATTAGAAAAATTCCTCCGAAATTTCGATTTCGGAGGAATTTTTTGTGTTCAACTTATTATTTTTCGGACTCTGTTTCAGCCTCTGCCTTGTCTTCTGTTGTTTCGGAAGTTTCTTCGGAAGCTTCTTCAGTGGTTTCCTCAGTTGTTTCTTCTGAAGATTCCTCTGTCTTTTCTTCTTCGGAAGCTGCTGCTTCTTCGTCCGTCTTTTCTTCGCCTTCAGCCTCGTCGGTTACTTCCTCTTTGGG
>CABUMF010000019.1 GCA_902492655.1 uncultured Eubacteriales bacterium
AGAAACAAATTCACAACACTTCCGCAGGCACCGGTTTGGGGTTCAAACGCACCGAAATAAAGCCTTGATATACGGGAATTGATCACAGCGCCGGCGCACATGGGGCAAGGCTCAACGGTAACATACATTTCGCACCCGTCAAGGAATTTTCTGTCAAGCTTTCTGCACGCTTCTTTTATAGCAAGCATTTCTGCGTGGGCAGTGGGGTCTGACAGTTTTTCGCAAAGGTTGTGTGCCGATGAAATAACCTTTCCGTTTTCCACGATTACGGCGCCGATCGGTATTTCCCCCTCAATATACGCCGCCTTCGCCTCATTTATCGCATAATTCATAAATTCGCTCATATAAAACATCACCAAAAACGGGCCTTTATAAGCCCGTTATTTTATTATTCGAGATAATCCTTAAGCTTTTTGCTTCTTGTGGGATGACGCAGCTTTCTGAGTGCCTTTGCCTCAATCTGACGAATACGCTCCCTCGTAACATCGAATGCCTGACCGACCTCCTCCAATGTTCTCGGATGCCCGTCAATAAGCCCGAAGCGAAGCTTCAAAACCTCCCGTTCACGCTCGTTAAGCGTCCCGAGGACATCAATAAGCTGTTCCTTTAGGAGAGTGCCAGAAGCCGCATCCGGAGGTGCCGGAGCCTCGTCATCGGGGATAAAATCGCCCAAATGGCTGTCCTCCTCCTCGCCTATAGGTGTTTCGAGGGAAACGGGATCAAGCGCAATCTTCAAGGTTTCTCTGACCTTATCAACCGGCATATTAAGAACCTTTGCAAGCTCATCGGCAGTCGGCTCACGCCCGTTTTCCTGGAGCATATGCCTTGATTCACGCATGATTTTGTTTATGGTTTCCACCATATGAACCGGGATTCTTATGGTTCTTGCCTGATCGGCAATCGCCCTTGTTATTGCCTGTCTTATCCACCAGGTTGCATAGGTCGAAAACTTGTAGCCCTTTTTGTAATCGAACTTTTCCACAGCCTTTATAAGCCCGAGATTACCCTCTTGAATAAGGTCAAGGAACAAAAGCCCTCTCCCGACATATCTTTTGGCAATGCTGACAACAAGCCTGAGATTCGCCTTTGTAAGCTTTTCCTTAGCCTGCTCATCGCCCTCGCTCATGAGCTTGGCATACATCATTTCTTCCTCGGAACTCAAAAGCTCGTCCTTGCCGATTTCCTTAAGATACATTCTTACAGGGTCGTCAACGCTGACGCCCTCCGGGACGGAGAGATCATCAAGATCCACGCTTTCTTCTTCAAGCTGAATTTCCTGAAGCTCATTTTCGAGATCGTCCCCGGTAATCTCTATACCCATTTTTTCGAGCTGTTCGTAAATTTTGTCGATACTTTCGGAATCAATATCAACGGATTCCAGGGCATTTTGAATTTCCTTCACACTTAACACGCCCTGTTTTTTGCCGTTTTCGATTAACTCCTTGACAATATCCTTGCGTTCTTCGTCTGCCATTTTTTCAATCCCCTTTCCTGCGATGCAGTCAGGTATTTATTGCTTTGTTGCATCAATTTGTCGGATACACATCGAGGTAATCCTTAAGCTTTTTGCTCCTTGTGGGATGCCGCAGCTTTCTGAGTGCCTTTGCCTCAATCTGCCTTATTCTCTCTCTTGTGACATCGAAGGCCTGACCGACCTCCTCCAAGGTTCTTGTCCTTCCCCCGTCAAGCCCGTAGCGAAGCTTAAGCACCTCTCGTTCACGCTCGCTCAATGTACCGAGAACCTCCGAAAGCTGTTCCTTAAGCAGCGTCTGCGAAGCCGCTTCCGGCGGTGCCGGAGCATCGTCATCGGGAATAAAGTCCCCGAGATGACTTTCATCCTCCTCGCCTATGGGAGTTTCAAGAGAAACCGGCTCAAGAGCAACCTTAAGCGTTTCGTTAACCTTTTCAACCGACATATTAAGCGACTTTGCGAGCTCGTCTATCGTGGGTTCCCGACCGTATTCCTGCAAAAGCCTTCTTTGCTCACGCATAATCCTGTTAATTGTTTCCACCATATGAACGGGAATCCTTATGGTTCTTGCCTGATCCGCTATTGCCCTTGTAATAGCCTGTCTTATCCACCATGTGGCATAGGTTGAAAACTTGTAGCCCTTGCGGTAATCGAACTTTTCGACCGCCTTTATCAGCCCGAGGTTACCCTCCTGAATTAAATCAAGGAACAAAAGTCCCCGTCCCACATATCTTTTTGCAATGCTTACAACAAGCCTGAGATTAGCCTTTGTGAGCCTCTCCTTGGCTTCGGTATCGCCTTCCATCATTTTCTTTGCAAGCTCAAGCTCCTCCTCAGCCGACAAAAGCTCGTCCTTGCCTATTTCCTTAAGATAGAGGCGAACGGGATCGTCAACCGCAACGCCCTCCATAATGGAAAGGTCATCATCAATTACATCGTTTCCCTCAAGCTCTATTTTGTCGAGCTCGGCGTTTACGTCATCGCCGGTAATTTCGATGCCCATTTTCTCTAACTGCTCATACATCGTGTCTATCTGCTCGGCGGTAAGCTCCAATTCCTCCAGCGCATCCTGGATTTCCTTATAACTGAGCATACCCTTTTTCTTGCCCGTTTCAATCATTTCATGAATAATAGACATTCTTTCATCGTTTGACGCCATGTGTTATTCCCCTTTTTTGCTTCTCTTATCCATAAATAACAAATCTCTTATTTTTTCGGCATCATCGCTGCCCTTAAGCTGCTCCAGTGCCGCTTTTGTTTTTTCATCCGCAATTTTCTCGATAAGCTCGGCGGCACCGCGCCGTTTATCTTCTATATGAAAATCCTTAACCGCAATATCGCTCACAGCCTTTTTTTGTTCCTCCGTCAAGCTGTCAAAAACCGCAGAAAGCTCGGAATGCTCGCTTAAAAGCTCAAAAATCTGTGAGTAAATCGGGTTTGTAAAAAAATCTCCTCCAATAATATTTCTTACGCTCCTGTAAAGCTCGCTGTCGCCCAAAACAAGTGAAAGGAGCATTTCCTCCGCACGGAGGATAACCGTACTTCTTTTTTCGGCGGCGTTCTTTACCCTGCCGACAAAGGCTTTTTTCGCCTTGCCGGTGATTTTGTATATTTCGGAAAAAACCGCTTCCTCCGAAACATCGGTTTCCCTTGCAATCTTCTTGACATAAACTTCCCGTTCAATATCGTTTTTAATCCCGGCAAATATCCTTGCCGCGCCCGACACGAACCTTATCTTATCCTCTGTTTTATTAAGGTCAAGCCCTGTCTTAAGGCACATAATCCGATATTCAACATCCGTGGGAGCGTCGGAAATAAGCTTTAAAAAAGCGTCCTTCCCGAATTCCTTAATGAACTCGTCGGGGTCCTTGCCGTTTGCCTGACAAAGCACCCGAACCTTAAGCCCCTCAACCTCGCCGATAATATCAAGGCACCGCTCTGTGGCGGCTCGCCCAGGGCCGTCCGTATCATAAGACAGCACAACCTCCTCAAAATACCGCTTGAGGAGCTTTGCGTGCTCGTTTGTGAAGGATGTTCCCAAGGTTGCAACGGCATTTGTTATCCCTGCCTGGTGGAGAGAAATGACATCCATGTACCCCTCCACAACCACAGCCGTTTTGTGATTTTCCCCACGGGTGAAGTTTAGCCCGTAAAAATTCCTGCTTTTGTCGAACACGGGCGTTTCGGGAGAATTGAGATATTTAGGCTTTGAATCGTCCATAACCCTGCCGCCGAAGCCCACCACATGGCCCTTAAGGTCAATAATCGGAAAGATTATGCGGTTTCTGAAGGAATCGTAATAACGGGTATCCTTTTTCGACGCAAGCCCCGCCTTGTGAATTTCCTCATCCGAAAAACCCAGAACTCGAAGGTGGGAAAGAAGTGCGTCCCAACTGTCGGGAGCAAAGCCCAGCCCGAATTTTTTCACGGTGCTTTGGGAAAGCTGTCTTTTTTCAATGTAATCCAAAGCGGCTTCCGACTCATAGAGCTTTTTGTTGAAAAACCTGGCGGCCTCGGTGTTGATTGCGTAAATCCTTTCCTTTTCGGTAGCTCGAACGGCGTGCCTTTTGTCGCCGCCGTTTTCGGGAAGAGCAATATTTGCGCGCTGTGCAAGATGCGTCATAGCCTCGGTAAAATCGAGATTTTCGATATTCTGAACAAAGGTCACAACATTTCCGCCCACACCGCAGCCGAAGCACTTAAAAATCTGCCTTTCGGGATTAACCGAAAAGGAAGGTGTTTTTTCACCGTGGAAGGGACAAAGCCCGAGATAGTTTCTGCCTGCCCTTTTCAGAGGAACATATTCCGAAATAACATCAACAATATCGTTGGCGCCGATAATTTCGTTTTTCAAATCATCGCCGAAGAAAACCGCCATATCGGACACCTCCCCCCAAAAAATCACAAGACAGTCAACAAACCGTTATAAGAATTATTCGACATTATCCGTATAAATCCTTCTTTATTCAAAAAAATAAAGGCAAAACACAGCATAAAAGCCACGCTTTGCCTTTATATCAAAAGCAGTCTTTATTTTGCGACGCTGTCAAAAACATCGGTAACTTCCTTTTCGGGAGCCTTTGTGATAAGGCTTACCGCAACGATGAATATTGCCGATACGATAAATGCCGGAAGAAGCTCATAAATATCGAGCAGACCACCCAAAGGTCTTAACACGAACTTCCATACAAATACCGTAATTCCGCCCGAAAGCATACCTGCCAATGCGCCCCACTTGTTGCATCTTCTCCAGAAAAGCGAAAGAAGAACCAGCGGGCCGAACGAAGCGCCGAAGCCTGCCCACGCAAAGGAAACAACCTTGAATACCGAGCTGTTTTCATCCGTTGCGATAAGCACACCTACAGCCGAAACCGCAATAACCGTGATTCTTGCGATAATCATAGCCGTCTTTTTTGAAAGCTTTATCTTAAACAGGCCCTGCACAATATCCTCCGAAATGCTCGAAGCCGCCGCAAGAAGCTGTGAATCCGCCGTAGACATTGTGGAGGCTAAAATACCTGCGAGGATAAGTCCGGCAAGAAGCGCCGGAACAAAGCCGATTTTGCTTATTGCGTCAGCGATTTTAACAATAATTGTTTCGCCGTCTGTAATGTTTGTGATTGTGCCGTTTGTAACGAGGCTGAAGCCTATAACGCCGATTGCTATAGCGATAAACATTGCTATAACAACCCAAACGCTTGCAATTCTTCTTGAAAGTTTGAGCTTCTTTTCGTCCTTAATTGCCATAAATCTCAAAAGGATGTGAGGCATACCGAAATATCCGAGCCCCCACGCAAGGGTTGATGCGATTGTAAGCCCGTTGTAGCCTCCTATTTCTCCTGTTTCGGAAACCTGTGAGAAAAGCGAGAAGTATCCGGGAACGGACTTTGCGTTCTCTATAACCTCACCGATTCCTCCGGCATTGACAACGCCGTAAATAAGGATAAACGCCAGAGCGCCCGTCATTATAATCGACTGAATAAAATCGGTCGTACTTGCCGCCAAAAAGCCTCCGAGAGCGGTGTAAAGCACTATAACGATTGCCGATACAAGCATTGCCGGGATATAATCAATCGAGAAAAGGCTTGAGAAAAGCTTTCCGCAGGCAGAAAAGCCGGATGCGGTATAAGGCACAAAGAACACGATTATGATAACCGCGCCGATTGCACGAAGCATTCGATTTATCCGCAAAACGGTTTGAGAAGAACTGCGGAACGGTAAGAGAATTTCCGGCAGCCTCGCTGTATTTTCTTAGCCTTTTTGCAACGATGAGCCAGTTGATGTATGTACCCAAGGCAAGCCCGAGAGCCGTCCAAACAGCCTCAGCAATACTTCCGTAGGAAAAGTCCTTTATAAGCAGTGCAACCCCCGGAAGTCCCATAAGAAGCCAACCGGACATATCTGAAGCCTCAGCGCTCATTGCGGTAACGAAGGGACCGAGCTTTCTTCCGCCGAGGTAGAAGTCGCCCGAATCGCTGTTTTTCTTGGAACAGAACCATCCTATTACAATCATACCGGCAAGGTAGACCAAAATGGATATACATATTCCGATTTCAGAAATTGTCATATTAATTCCCCATTTCAATAAATTTACATATGTATAATATCATAAATAAAAACAGAACGCAATACAGAACAAAGTACAGACCGTAGTCTGTACTTTTAATATGATTTTATGAATTTTTTACCGCAATTACGCCATTTTTTATATATACCAAAGACCGTACAAAACAGCAAAACGAAACAAAAATTATTTTTTTATTTTGTCGAGCATCATAGGAAAAACCGTTTCGCTGTAGGATTTCAGCGAATAACCGCCCTTCATAAGGCACCAGTCGTACATAATTCCCCTCTCGCACATTGCGTAAAAGCGCACAATTTCGGATGCGGTCATAGCGTCTGTAAGCTCGCCCTTTTTCTGACCTTCCGACACGATTTTGCGAAGAAGCTTGAAGTAAACCCGGCTGTTATCCATGAGATGCCGTTCTCCCTTTGTTGTAAGCTGAGTTGAAAACAGCTTGGTAAGCAGGTCAATATCAATTCCGTTGTCGATCATGCCGAAAAGCTCACGATTTAAAAACACGAGGGTATCGAAGCTGTTATCATCTTTTGAAATCTGCTCCTTAAGCTCCTCGTACTTATCGTCAAAAAGGCAGGAAAGAGAGCTCAAAAGAGCGTCTTTCCCCTCAAAATAGTGATAAAAAGAGCCCTTTGAGGTTCCCGATTCATCAATGATTTCCTCTATCGTTGTATCGTCATACCCCTGCTCATAAAAGAGCTTCCACGCAGCCGTGATTATTTTTCCCTTAGTGTTTTTCGCTTTTCTCTTAGACATATTTATACCACCTGGAATATATAAAATTTCAGATAATCCGTTTCGGGAACATTAATAAGTATCGGATGATCGGGAGATTGCTGCCTTGCCTCAATCTGCCTTAAGGAAACCGCCGCCTCTGCCGCCGCCTCCTTCAGCATTTTTTCAAACATGGAGGACGGCATAAAGTGAGAGCACGAGCAGGTTGCAAGATACCCTCCCCTCGGAAGCTTTTTCATCGCAAGCTTGTTTATCTCCTTGTACCCGAAATAAGCATTTCTCGCAGTTTTACTGCTTTTTGTAAACGCGGGAGGGTCAAGAATAATAAAATCGTAATGCCCGCCCTTTTCGTTTGTGAGAAGGTCAAATACATCCACCTTCAAAAACTCTGCCTGTACATCGTTAAGGCTTGCGTTCTCCCGAGCGGTTTTTAGTGCCGTTTCGGAAATATCCACCGCCGTAACGGATTTTGCGCCTCCGAGTGCGGCATTGAGCGCAAATGCCCCTGTGTGGGTAAAGCAATCAAGAACCCTTTTTCCCTTCGCAATTTTCCTTATTGCAAGGCGGTTGTATTTCTGGTCGAGAAAGAACCCTGTTTTCTGACCGTTTATGTAATCAACCTTGTATTTTATGCCGTTTTCGGTGATAAACACAACCCCGTCCGACTCGCCCTTATAAAAGCCCTTGTACTGCTCCATGCCCTCTTTCCCGCGAAGGAGAGAATCGTTTCTTTCATATATAATATCAATTTTTTCGCCCATTTGGGTGAGAACATCCAACAGCCCGTCATAAATCATGCTTTTGATTTTATCAATCCCCAATGAAAGGCACTCCGTAACCAAAACATTGTCAAACCTGTCAACCGTAAGCCCGGGGAACCTGTCCGCCTCGCCGTGAATTAAGCGACAGCAGGAAAAATCCTCGCCCATGACGCACTTTCTGTATTCCGCCGCCCATTTGAGCCTTCTTTTGAAAAACTCACCGTCGAATTTATCGTTATGATTTTCGGAAATAAGCCTTATTCTGATTTTGGAATTGTCGTTTATAAATCCCGTACCGAGAAATTTGCCCTTTTGGGTGCAAACCCTTATCAAATCGCCGTTTTCATAATCGCCGTCGATTTTTTGAATCTCGTCGGAAAACACCCAAGGGTGACCGCCCCTTACCGACCTTTCCGCCTTTTCCGAAATTCTTGCACAAACCATAATATCAATCCTCAAAAGTAATATACCAGTATATAATACCATAAAACAAATTCCATTTCAAGTGTTTTAAATGTCAAAATCAAAAAATTCAAAAAAAATCGAAATTAGGTATTGACATATTAAAAAATATATGGTATAATACATTTCGTTGTCGCGAGTTATTCGCTGGTGTAGCTCAATTGGTAGAGCAGCTGATTTGTAATCAGCAGGTCGCGGGTTCGAGTCCCATCACCAGCTTAATATTCGGAGGGGTTCCCGAGTGGCCAAAGGGGGCAGACTGTAAATCTGTTGTCAGTGACTTCGATGGTTCGAATCCATCTCCCTCCACCAAATCTGAGCCGTAATTTTGATACAAAATTGCGGTTCTGTTTTTTTGCCCGAAAACCCTCTAACAATGGGATTTTTGAAAAGAGAAAAGTTTCAGAGTAATGGATGGTTTGCTAAAATCAGAGCATTTTCAGCCATCGCACACAAATTCCGCTCACTCCGAAACTTTTCCTCGAAAAATAATGCACCGATTATTGTGTTTTTGCCATAAAAACGATGCAAATATTGAAAAAAGTTCAATTATATGATATAATGTTTTAAGAAATCAAATCGTTCAGGAATATCAATGATAATTTGTCAGATATTGTCGGGAAAAAAGGAAGTTTGCAATGAAAAAAGATAGTATTTTTTGTCATATCTTTATTTATAAGAACGCTTATCAAAAAGATGATAACGGATATTATTGGATTAGTTCATATGGAATGCACGAAGTAGAAAAAAAGAATAATCTTTTGGCCAGTCTTGACAAGAGTATATGACGGGATGATAGTAGAGATATAAGTGTGGAGCGGAGCAATGCTACAAAGTGAATATAAAGGAGAAGATCATATGAAAATCGCAACTACAATTGGAGAAATGTATTCATATTCTGAAAAACCGGCAAAAGCTATTGAAGCATACGAGGGTACCGGATTTAAGTACCTTGATTATAGCTTTTATAATGTGGTGAGAACTCCGAACCATCCTTTTATGACGGATAACTGGAAGGAAGAAATTTTTGAAGCGAAAGCTACTGCACAAAGGCTTGGTTTTTCTTTTGTGCAAGCGCATGCGCCCGATTGTGATATAAGAGGAGAAGGTGCGGAAAAAGGAATTTTGGCCACTATTCGTTCAATTGAGGCTTGTGGTATTCTTGGTATTAAAAATATGGTAATCCATTCGGGATTTTTCCAAGAGATAAAATATCCCAATGACAAAGAGTTATATTTTAAAGCTAATGAACCATTTTTCAAAGCGCTTATTCCGGCAATGGAGAAAAATGGCGTCAATATTCTCTTTGAAAATACAACCTTAAAGAATTGCCCTGAAAAGTGCTTTTTTCCTATAACCGGAAAGGACTTAAACGATTTCGTTTCCTATATGAACCATCCATTGTTCGGTGCGGCGTGGGATGTAGGACACGCCAATATGGATGAAACAGACCACTATGCTGAAATTATGGAAATGGGAAATAACTTAAAAGCAATTCATGTGCATGATAATAATGGTATGAGAGATAACCATACAGCACCTTTCCTTGGAACAGCAGATTATGATTCGCTTATGAGAGGACTTATTGAATCGGGGTTTTCAGGTTATTTTACCTTGGAAGCGGATGGATTTTTCGAGTTTAATCGTGGGCGTGAGAATGGAAGTCTTTCGCACATTAGCACAGAACTTAAGAGAGATGCCCTTTCATTACTTTATAAAATTTCAAAATATATTCTTTCTTCATATAATGTTTATGAAGAATAATGATTGATAAAAGCGTAAGTGAAGTTTGTTCTAGTAAACATTGGCATCCAGATTATACAGTCTTTATATAAAGGATGTTGAATTTTGTCGAAAAAGCGATGAGATAACAATGAAGAAAATTTTTAATGTAGTGTTAAATGTTTTGCCATTCTTTATATGGATTGGGTGGTTTTTATTAGCTTTAAATAATGTTGAAATAAATCCAGACTTGGGGACGATTCAAATATTGTTATTGCTTGGGCTACCTTTGGTTTACTCTGTTTATAATGTTATTTTTTCTGCTAATAAAAAGAACTTTTTGATGCAAAATTTTGTTTTTGGAGTTGCCCAAGTGGTTGGTTACTACATAAGTGGTCTGCTTTATTATGATTATATTTCTAGTGATTCAGAAACAATCTTGGTAAATAATACTTTTTCTGCAATATCTGTTGTTTATATTTTAATTACAACTTTAATATTTTACGGGATTAGTGTAGTTGTAGAAAAGTTAAAAAGGAAATGATTTTTTAGTCCTGTCTTGACTTGAGAAAAAGAAAAGTTCACTATGAACTAATCTTTTTGAAAAATGCACCGCTTTTTCGGTCGTATTAAAATTGACCATTAGTTCCAAAAAAATCCTGTCTTTTGATAGGATTTTTTGTTTTGCCTTTTTTCCTCAAAACCATAAAATCTAAAAAAATTTGCAAAACGGTTGACTTTTTTGTATAATTAAACCGTCTAATGTATGTAAGCTTACAAAAGGGACGACAAAGGAGACATTGCAGTGGATAACCTATTTGAAAAAAGCTATAAAGAATGTGAAAAATCCTTATATCTCATAGCATTCGGCTATCTGCACAATGCGGAGGACGCAAGGGATTGTGTTCAGGAAGCGGCAATATCGGCATTTCGGGCGTTCGGTAAATTAAAAGACAAAGGCTTATTCAAAACATGGATAACCAGGATTTTGATTAACAAGGCGAAGGATTTTCTGAAAAACAAAAGGTACACCGAGGAGCTTTCGGATAATCTTAATGTGTTTTGCGAAATTCCTGACAATGACATGGATGTTGTAGAGGGTATATGCCGTCTTAAGCCCGAGCTTTCGGTGTACATAACGCTTCGTTTTTACAACGATATGACCTATGACGAGGCGGCAAAAACGCTGAAGGTTTCCACCGTTAAGTACAGAACCAAAAATGCTCTTGAGGAACTGAAAACCATTTTGGAAGGGAGATAATTGTTAATGAAAATAACAGAGCTTGAAAGCATGCTAAAGGACAACGCAGATGTTTTAAAAGAATCCATGCGGCTTCCGGAGGATATTGTAGGAAACTTTAGAGAAGGAGAGAAAAAGAACATGAGAAAAAAATCAAAAGTTAAGGAGATTGCATTTACATTGGCGGCGGCAGCCGCAGTGTTTGCCCTACTGGTTAACCTTATTCCGAATTTGGCATACGCAAGCAGTAAAATTCCGGTATTGGGAGAAATTGTAAAGGTAGTTACATTCGGCAGATATGAGGTTAAAAACAACAGCTATGAGGCAAATGTGGTTACTCCCAAAATAGAAGGTCTGCTCAACAAGGAGCTGGAGGATAAGCTCAATTCCGAGTTTAAAGAAAACTCAGATGCGGTTATTGCCGCCTTTGAAAAGGACATTAAGGAACTGGAAAAGGAATACGGCTCGGATTTCCACATGGGAGTTGAGGCAAATTATGTTGTTCGCACCGACAATGACAAATTCCTGGCAATCGACACATATATCGTAAATATCGCAGGTTCATCGTCGACCAAGCACAGCTTCTACACAATAGACAAAAAGAAGGGCACGCTTGTCGAGCTTAAAGATATGTTCAAGGAAAACGCCGATTATGTAACGCTGATAAGCGATTATATAACGGAAGAAATGCAGAAGCAAAACGACGAAGGAACAGCATACTACTGGATAGGAAATGCGGACGACAATATTGAAGGCTTCAAAAAAATAAAAGAAGATCAAAGCTTTTTCATAAATAATGACGGGAACATCGTGATCTGCTTTGATAAATATGAGGTTGCTCCCGGCGCATACGGTTGTCCCGAATTTGAAATACCACACGAGGTTATCAAAAAAATACTCAGGTAAGAAATCCGATGTAAAATAACAAATCCCGATTTTTTACAAAAAACTGTTGCAAAAAGGCATAATATATGTTAAAATATGTAATGCATTCTGTGAAAGGAAAAAATAATAAAAAGGATTGAGAAAATGTCAGAACAGAAAAGAAGCAGTTTTACGGGAAAAATCGGGTTTGTGCTTGCCGCGGCAGGCTCGGCGGTAGGGCTTGGTAATATTTGGAGATTTCCTTACCTTGCCGCAAAGTACGGCGGAGGAATATTTTTGCTTGTATATATCATCCTTGCGGTGACCTTCGGCTTTGCGCTCATGACGGCGGAAATCGCCATAGGCAGAAAAACAGGGCTCAGCGCAATAGGAGCATTCAAAAAGCTTGACAAGCGGTTTGGATTTATCGGAATTTTGGCAGCGGTTGTGCCTGCGATAATCCTTCCTTATTATTCGGTTATAGGCGGCTGGGTTACAAAGTTCATGTACGAGTTTGTAAGCGGCGGAGCTTCTGCGACGGTGAGCGACGATTATTTCGGAGGATTTATAAGCACAACGGCAGAGCCGATTATATGGTTTCTTATCTTTATAGGTGTTACAACTGCGGTAGTCATGTTGGGTGTTGAAAAGGGCATCGAGAAGGTCAGCAAGGTAATGATGCCGATTTTGGTCGTGCTGTCGATATTCATTGCGGTTTATGCGATGTTCCTTCCGGGGGCAATCGACGGAATAAAGTATTACCTTCTCCCCGACTTCGGAAAATTCTCCGCAACCACGGTTCTTGCGGCAATGGGACAGCTTTTTTATTCCATGTCCCTTGCAATGGGCATTATGATAACCTACGGCTCGTACATGAAAAAGGAAGTAAACCTCGAATCCTCCGTCACTCAGATTGAAATATTCGATACGGGCATTGCGTTTCTTGCAGGTCTTATGATTATTCCGGCGGTATTCGTGTTCTCGGGCGGCACTCCCGAAGCCCTGGGAAAAGGCCCGAGCCTTATGTTCGTTACACTTCCTAAGGTCTTTGAAAGTATGCCCGGAGGCACATTTATCGGTGCGGCGTTCTTTATAATGGTTCTGTTCGCGGCGCTGACATCCTCAATTTCCCTTATGGAAACGGTGGTGTCCATTGCCTGCGATAAGTTCAATATCAGAAGAATTCCTTCTTGTATCGTTGTGTTCATTATTTCTGTGGTATTGGGGATTTTGTCATCCCTCGGGTACGGAGCTTTGGGGAATGTAAAATTAATCGGAATGCAGTTTTTGGACTTCTTTGATTTTATAAGCAACAGCGTTCTGATGCCGATTGTCGCACTTCTCACCTGTATATTTGCAGGCTTTGTGATAAAGCCGAAATGCGTTATTGACGAGGTTGAGCTTTGCGGAGTTCGGTTCCGCCGAAAAGCGCTTTTCTCCGTTATTATAAAATATGTTGCCCCGGCTCTTATCGTGCTGATTCTTATTACATCGGTACTTAACGCATTCGGTCTGTTTGAAATATAATTTAAAAGGTTGTCTTTCGGGACAACCTTTTTTATATGATATATTTATAATGATAGTATCTATCCGAAGTCGAATACTCCAATTCAATGTTGAAAATATCTCTTACGATGCCGCTTTTATATATACCCTCAGGAGTGTCAAATGCCGCAAGCCTGCCTTTATCTATGACCGCCACAAAATCCGAAAATGTAAAAGCCAGCGGAAGGTCGTGCATAACCGCAACTATTCCCTTGCCGCTTTCAACCAATGAGCGAAAGCTTCTTATAAGCTCAATTCGGTGTGAAATATCGAGAAATGTCGTGGGCTCGTCCATAAGAATATAGTCGGTATCCTGCGTTAAAGCCATTGCAATGTAGGCGTATTGCCTCATACCTCCCGAAAGAGAGGACAAGGGCTTTTCCGAAAGCTCGGAAAGTCCAAGCTCCGAGAGGGTTTTTTCGGCTATTTCAATATCCTTTTCCGAATATCTTCTCGGATAATCAAGATAAGGAAATCTCCCGTGCAAAACGAGCTGTTTCACCGTCATGTCCGCTGCAGACTTTCCCTGGGCAAGATATGCGATTTTTTGAGCTCTTGCCTTTCCCGAAAGCGTGTCCGAACGCACCTTGTCAATGATTATTTCCCCCGAGGTCGGCTTAATTATGCCCACAACGGTTTTAATAAGGGTGCTTTTCCCGGAGCCGTTTAGCCCTATAACCGAAACAAGCTTCCCCTCGGGAATACAAAGGGATATATCTTCTATAATGCTTTTTTTGCCGTATCCCGAGGATACGCCTTTAAGTTCAATCACGCCTGTGAAGCCCCCTTCTCACAAGAATAAACACAAAAAACGGAGCTCCCAGGAACGCCATGATAATCCCCACAGGTATTTCGTAGGGCGAAAATGCGGTTCTTGCCACGGTATCGCAAAGGCAAACAAAGGACGAGCCGAACAATGCGCAAAGCGGAAGCAAATAGGACGATTTGCCACCCACAATATTGCGGATTATGTTCGGGACAATCAGTCCCACAAAGGACAAAAGCCCCGCTATGCTCACAGCACAGCCTGCAAGAAGTGCCGAAAGCGTCAAAAAAACGGAGCGCACAAGCCTTGTGTTCATTCCGAGCCCTGCCGCACTTTCATCACCCAGTGCAAGGACGTCAAGCTCGTTTACAAGGGTAAATA
The DNA here is from genome assembly GCA_902492655.1 of uncultured Eubacteriales bacterium. Lineage (GTDB taxonomy): Bacteria > Bacillota > Clostridia > HGM11514 > HGM11514 > CAKSKB01. The sequence continues at coordinate 14,527 of CABUMF010000019.1, forward strand.
CAACCATAAGGGCGATAATTATAATGACCGCCGAAGGAATTACGCTTTTAAAGGTTACAGCAGAAAACTCCCCCACCTTAAAATCGTTGCTCATCACTCCGATTTCGGGTATAAATGTAATGACAGCACTTGTTATTGCGCCGAAAAAGCTGTTGACCGCAACCCCGATTAAAATTACCGTTCCCCTCGAAGCGTTCAGCCTTTGAGCCGAAAAGCTTACAAGCATCACCGTTATAAACGCTCCCAAAAATGCAAAAACGGATAATCTGAAGCCGCCGTAAATACCGAAAAACGCCGATAAGGTCACAGCAAGTCCGGCTCCCGAATTAACGCCGATAATGCTCGGGGAGGCAAGGCGGTTTGCCAGAACGCTCTGTATAATCGCTCCCGAAACCGCAAGCGCACCGCCGCAAACGAGGGATGCGACGGTTCTCGGCAGACGCACATAAGCAAAAACCCTTGTCTGCGGAGAATAATTAAAGCCTTTTAAAAACGCATCCGCAATATCGTTTATTCGGACAGATGAGCTTCCGATAAGTATTCCGATAACAGCCGACAATATAAGCAGCAAAAAGCCCGTCAAATAAAGAAGCCTTATTTTATTTCCTGCCGAGCAGCGTTTCGCTGAGTTCTTCATAAGCTTCAGCCCAGTCGGCGTTGGGCTTGAGGTTGAAAAGCCTTCTGTCCATCACATGAACTCTGTTTTCCTTTACCGCCTCAAGCGTTCCGAACGCAGGGTTTTCCTCCGTTATTCTATAAAAATTATCCAAAGCATTTTGGGTGTCCTCACCCATTGTGACAACGAAAATATGATATGGATTTTTACTTATTATGCTTTCAACGCTCAGCGATTCAAGAAGGGATTCATCGCTGTCGGAGATGTTTTCGCAGCCGAGGTCATAAAGCATCTCCCCGAGAACCGTTCCAAAGCTACCCTTAGCCTTGACGGAGCTTGCCGAAGCCCTCAGCAAAAGCACCTTTTTCTGCTCCGAAGGAATATCTTGACTTTCAAAATCCGCTTTTATTTCTTCGATTTTCTTTTGAATATCCGAGCCGTTCTTTTCAAACAGGTCTTTTCTCCCTGTTATATCGGTGCAAATATCAAGCATATTAAGATAATCTTCAAAGCAGTCAACATCAAAATATGCCACCGTAATTCCTGCGTTTTCCAAAGCGTCCTTCATATCGACATTTGCCGCTGTGGAAGCACTTGCAATAACGAAATCGGGATTTGCCGAAATAAGCGTTTCAAGGCTCGGAGAATGTGCACCCCCGAGGTTTACCGCATCGGGAAGCTCAAGTCCGAAGTCGTCCCACGCATCGTCTGCGGTTGCGCAAACCTCACCTCCCGAAAGCACCCACACATCGGCAAAGCTTCCTAAAAGCGCCGCAACACGCTTCGGGTTTTTCTCAACGGACACGTTTTCGCCGAGAGCGTCCGTAAATGTAACGGTATTGTCTTTTTTTGTATCGGTTCCTTCATTTCCGCAGCCCGAAAGACTAAGCACGGCAATCAGAATTACAGCCGTACAGAAACTAAACCAATTTCTTTTCAACATAATCAAACCCCAGTCTGTTTACGGTATCGGCAAATCTTTCGCCCTTTACGCCCTCGTCACGGAAAAGCACAAGTGCCTTTTCTATAACATCAATAACCTCCTGCTCCGATTCAAAAATCCTTGAAAGAGGCTTGCCCATAGCCGTTTTTTTGCCCCATCTGCCGCCAATATAAACCTTATAGCCCTCTTTTGCCTCCTCGAAAGCACCGAAGGGGCACTTTTTGTGGCATCTTCCGCAATGGTTGCAAATTTCGGGATTTATCGTTATTTTTCCGTCCTGCAAGTATGGAGCCTTCATGGGACAAACGGTTTCAATCACGCATTTTTTGCAGCCTCTGCACTTTTTTGTGTCGGGAACGAAAATCCTCTGTCCCACAATTCCGACATCGTTAAGGTCGGGCTTTACGCAGTTGTTCGGACAGCCGCCCACGGCAATCTTGAACTTATGAGGCAATGCCGTTTCCTTATGACCTTCAAAGAAAATCTCATGTATTTTTTGGCTCAGCGAAAAGGTGTCGATAAGCCCGAACTGGCAGGTTGTTCCCTTGCATGAAACAACAGGACGAACCTTTGCGCCCGTTCCTCCCGTTTCAAGCCCCCTGCCCTTTAAAAACTTAATAAGAGAAGGGATTTTTTCATATAAAACGCCCTGAATTTCAAGAGTCATTCTTGTAGTTACCGTAACCTCGGAGGAGCCGAATAAATCCGCCGCTTCCGCAATCGTTCTGTGTTCATCGGAGGTAATTTTGCCGTTGCCCGTAATAACTCTTACATTAAAAACATCCTCATAACGCTTGTCTCTTAGACAACCCAGGCTTTTAACCTTTGCAATCTGCTGAGGCGTGAGCTTTCCTTCTTTTGGCGTCATACCCAATTCTTCAAAATCCTTGATGTTGTCCATATGGCATTCTCCTCGCAAAAATAGTATGTCAAATCTTCTTATATTCTAACACACACCTCAAAAATACGCAATAGTTTTTGATGTTTTTTTCAATAATCAAAAAAAATTTAAAAAACGGGTTGACAAATGATAAAATATCTGCTATAATCTTAAAGGTCAAGGAAATAGCGGATATAATTTGCGGGTGTAGTTCAATGGCTAGAATTCCAGCCTTCCAAGCTGGCCGTGTGGGTTCGATTCCCATCACCCGCTCCATTTTTTTGCACTGATGACGGTATGCGCCAGTAGCTCAGCTGGATAGAGCATTTGCCTTCTAAGCAAAGGGTCAGGGGTTCGAGTCCCTTCTGGCGCGTAAATCATAGTCGGGATTGTTGATGTCCCGGCTTTTTTGTTGCAAAAACAATGCTTTTGCGCAATTATTTCTTAAAACGGTTGACATTTCGGATGTTTTGTGGTAAAATATTTCAATAGTTAACCAAAAACCATGAAAGGACGAATTTTATGAAAAAATTATTCGGATTACTTACAACACTTTGTGCAATACTTTCAAGCACTTATGTTTTCGCCGAAGGCGAGCAGGCAGGCGGAACACAGGGAATGCTTGTGAGCTTTCTTCCGTTCATAATTCTTATTGTGGCTTTTTATTTCATTCTCATTAAGCCTCAGAAGAAAAAGGAAAAGGAAACAAGAAATATGCTTAACTCATTGTCTGTAGGCGATGAAATTGTTACAATCGGCGGTGTTCACGGAAAAATCGTTAAGGTTAAGGAAGACACCGTTACAATCGAAACCGGAAGCGACAGAGTTAAAATCGTTTTTGAAAGAGGCGCTGTAAGCCGCGTAACAAGCAAAAACGAAAAGGCTGCAAAGGCTGAAGCCAAAGCCGAAGAAAAGCCCGTTGCAACAAGCGCAAACGAGGAGCTTGCAAAGGAAAAAGAAGAAATGAAAAAGGACAAGGAATAATCCTGTAATAATTATCCCTTCCGTGTAATAACAATTACATGGGAGGGATTTTTCATGAATAAAGACAATACTTTTGAAAACGGCATAGGAATCGGGACTGTGCTTTCCGCTGTTGTTTTCGGGGTTGCCGTAACGCTTATTCTGTTTTTAATCGGAGCGGTATTGGTTTATTTCACGCCCTTGGGAGATAGGTTTACCGAGGTTTTCGTACTTGTCGCAACGATTTTCGGGATATTTTCAAGCGGATTTTTGTCCGTGCGCAAGCAGAGATCGAGGGGCTGGCTGAGAGGAGGAGCGGCAGGGATAATTTATGCGCTGGTAATTTTCATTGCATCGGCATTTTGCACGGATGCAAGCCTTTTGAAGCTTGCTGTTTCAGCCGTTATATCGTTTATTTGCGGAAGCGTTGGAGGCATTTTGGGAATAAACATAAAAAAATAATAAAATTTTTAATAAAATTTGTAAAAAAGTCTTTTCAAACAGCAAAAAATATGTTATAATAGCATGGTGTGGTTATGTCGCACTGTGCTATTTTAAGGTTGTGAATTTATGAAAAAACTGTTTTGCATGATACTGTGCGTAACGGTGCTGGTGCTTTCCGCAAGCGTTTTTGCCTTGTCCGACAACGCCTCTTGCCAAGATGACGGAATAAGCTCGTTTTCCCCTCGGGAGGTTTGCATTATTCCGGACGAAAGGCAAATCGGCGAGGCTTCGGTTCAGACCGTGCTTTTGTCAAGGAGCATCATGCCGCTGTGCTTAATAAAATCAAAAAATATTCGGCAGGAGGACAAGTACTTTCCCGATATTTTAGAGCAAATTGACATCATCTCGGTGGCGCCGAGGGAATGATACATATTTTGCTCGAACAAACACATTTATTTTAAATTTTTTAGGAGGAATTCTCAGATGAGAACAAAAAGCATTGCAACATTTGTGGCGTTTATTCTGATAATTGTTGTTCTTGCCGCAGTTGCCGGATTCGGTACTCCTCAAATCGGTACCTTCAAGCTCCCGAATGTATTCGGTTCGGAGGGCAACGATTCCTACGGTATCGTTCAGGGTATTGACCTTAAGGGCGGAGCAAGACTTGTTTATCAGGTAGTTGACGAAAACGGAAACGAAATCGAACCTTCAAACAAGGAAATGACAGACGCGGTAAGCATTATGTATTCCCGTCTTGCAAACCTCGGTTACACCGAAGCAACGGTTTCCACGCAGAACGGCAACAGAATGATTATTGAAATCCCTTCCGTTAAGGATGCGTCCGACGCAATAAGCATGATCGGCTCAACCGCAAAGCTCCAGTTTATGGATGCTGACGGAAATGTGGTACTTGAAGGCTCTGATGTTAAGGATGCAGAGGCTATGTTCGGACAGACGAACGAATCAAAGGCAAGCAGCCATTATGTATCACTTACGCTTAACTCGGACGCTGTTCAGAAGTTTGCCGACGCAACAGAGGCATCTGCCGCAAGATCCGGTGAAACGGACGAAAACGGCGTGGCTAAAAACTATATCTCAATCGTGCTTGACGGAAAAGAATATTCAAGACCTTCCGTTCACGAAAGAATTGAAAGCGATACCTGCATAATCACAGGTGATTTTGATGTTGAAGAAGCAAAGAATCTTGCAGGCGTAATCAAGGCAGGTTCACTTCCCTTCAATCTTAAAAACATTCAGCAGTCCGTAGTGGGTGCAACACTTGGTGAAGGCATTCTCAGCAAGAGCCTTTGGGCAGGACTTATCGGTCTTATTCTCATTCTTCTGTTCATGCTTATCGTGTACAGAGTTCCCGGCCTTATTGCCGACATTGCGCTCATCGCATATGTTGCCATTATGGGACTTATCATGGCTGTATTCAAGGTTAACTTAAGCCTTTCGGGTATTGCCGGTATCATTCTCACAATCGGTATGGCGGTTGACGCAAATGTAGTTATTTTTGAAAGAATCAAGGAAGAGCTCAGAAACGGCAAAACGGTTCGTGCAGCGGTTGATTCCGGTTTCCACAGAGCAATCACCGCGGTTATCGACTCCAATGTTACAACAATGATTGCCGCAGTTGTGCTTTACATCTTCGGTATGAACACAATCCAGGGCTTTGCTCTTACCTTGGGTATCGGTATTATCGCCAGCATGATTACGGCGGTTCTTGTTACAAGAATTCTCCTTAAATCCCTCGTTGGTCTGGGTGTATCAAGCCCGGCTGCGTTTGGCGTGAAGGCTAAGAAGGAGGACAAATAATATGAATTTTACAGGAAAAAGAAAAATATTATTTACCATTCCGGCTATAATCATCATTATCGGTATTATTTCAACTATCGTAATGGGATTCAATCTTGATATTGACTTTTCGGGTGGTACCGAAATTACAATCAGCATGGGCGACAAGGAATATTCGGATGACGATGTTAAAACAACAATCGAAGATGCTTGCGGTCACGATGTTTCAACCGTTCAGAAGATGGACAACGGCGGCGTTTTGGTTAAGCTTACGGACTATCTTAAGGACGATGAAAACAAGAGCATAAAAGACGCATTCAAGGAAAAGTACGGTCTTGAGGACGGCGCAATTTCAATCACGGCAGTTTCCGCAACAATCGGTAACGAAATGGTCGGACAGTCGATACTTCTTTGCATAATCACCGTTATTCTCATGCTTGCTTATATCACTATAAGATTTGAGTTCAAATTCGGTCTTTGCTCCGTAATCGCACTTATTCACGACGTGCTTATAATGCTTACATTCTATGTTGTGTTCAGAATTCCGGTAAATACATCCTTCATTGCCGCAATTCTTACGATTATCGGTTATTCTATCAATGCGACTATTATCGTATTTGACAGAATAAGAGAAAACCTTCGTTCGGCTACAAAGAAAACCGATATTGACGACCTTACAAACAAGAGTATAACAAGCACAATTACCCGTTCAATCAACACATCCATAACATCACTTATTACAATCGTTGTGATTTATGCGATGAGGATTGAATCTCTTGATGATTTCACACTTCCTCTTATGGTTGGTATCATCGCAGGTGCTTATTCTTCTGTATTCATTGCAGGTCCGATGTGGGCACTTCTTAAAAAGGGCAAGAAAGCTACAGCAAAATAATTCTTATGAGGTCGGATTAATTCCGGCCTCTTACTTTTTGAAAGGAAGATTACTTTGATAATTAAAGCCGCGGTTTTTGATCTTGACCACACTCTGTTTGACAGGTACGCCACATTGCGTGCAATAAAGCATTCCGTTTTTGAAAATCTTAAAGGTTATGTTTCAAAAGAGCTTGACGAGGATAAGTTTATAGAAATTCTCATTTCCCTTGATAAAAGGTATATCATTTATGAATGGGACGAGGTTATAAGGCAGCTTTATTTGTGCGGTGCGCTGCAAACCATGCCCGATGATTTTTACAGCCTTGCGATACGCCCTGGGTTTTTGAAAACCGCAATACCCTACCCCTTTACAATCCCGACGCTGAAGGAGATAAAGGGTATGGGAATAAAGTGCGGTCTTATCACAAACGGCTCTTCCGACATACAGAGAAGCAAAATCAAAATGCTGGGGCTTGGGGAACTTATGGACGAAATTGTAGTCGGCGGAGAAGTCGGCATAAATAAGCCCTCGGTAAAGCCCTTTGAAATCTTTGCGGAAAAAATCGGAATATCTCCTTTAGAGATGCTTTATATCGGCGACAATCCGTTTAACGATGTGGAAGCTTCAAGGAACGCAGGGTACACCCCCGTTTGGGTTAAAACCTACGGCACTTGGGACGATTCGGTTGCCCCTGCAGACTATGAGGTTGATACCGTAATGGAAATACCGCCTCTTATAGATAAGCTGTCACGATAAAATTTAGTTAATATTTCTATTGACAAAATGCATTATAGCGAATATAATTATATAAATCACATCAAGGGAAGGAGAAATGTTTATGTTATGTTCAAAATGCAATAAAAATGTTGCCGTAATCTTTATAACAAAGATGGAGCAGAACAAAACGGTAAACGAGGGCTTGTGTTTAAGCTGTGCAAAAGCACTTGGAATAAAGCCTGTAGAGCAGCTTCTTCAGCAGATGAATGTTGACGAGGACCAGATGGAAGCCTTAAATTCCGAGATGGGCGAGCTGTTTTCGGATGAAAATATGGATATGATAGCGCAGGAGCTTTCCTCGGGACAAAACCCGATGGATGTTTTCGGCAAGCTTATGGGTAATACAAATTTTGCAATGGCAGGAGGAGATACCCCCGAAAATCCGAAGGAAAACGAGCGTGAAGGCAAGAACACCAAAACGCAGACCAAGAAGGTAATGCGTAAAAAACGCCTTCTCGATACCTACGGAACCAACCTCACAAAAAAAGCCGCCGCAGGTAATATGGACACAATCGTTGCCCGTGACGGAGAAATTGATCAGGTTATAAGAATACTTAACAGAAGGACAAAGAATAACCCCGTTCTGCTGGGCGACCCGGGTGTTGGAAAAACAGCCATTGCCGAAGGGCTTGCGGTCAGAATTGCGGAAAAACGGGTTCCGGCAATGCTTCTTAATTTTGAGGTTTATCTTCTTGACTTTACCGCAATCGTAGCCGGAACGCAGTTTCGTGGGCAGTTTGAGTCACGAATGAAGGGCATAATCGAAGAAGCAAGGGAAATGGGAAATATTATCCTTGTTATAGATGAGCTTCACAATATCGTGGGCGCAGGAGATGCCGACGGCGCAATGAACGCCGCAAACATATTAAAGCCTGCGCTTGCGAAGGGAGAAATAAGGGTTCTCGGCGCAACAACGCTTGAGGAATACAGAAAGCACATTGAAAAGGATACGGCGCTTGCAAGAAGATTTCAAACGGTTATTGTCGATGAACCGTCATTTGACGAAACGGTTGAAATTCTCAAAGGGATTAAGCACTATTATGAGGATTACCACAAGGTTGTCATCTCCGACGAGGTTGTAAGATGCGCTGTGGATTTTGCGGAAAGATACCTCCCCGAACGCTTTTTCCCCGATAAGGCGATTGATATTCTGGACGAAGCTTGCTCAATGGTCAATCTGAGAAATCTTGCGCTTGTGGAGCTTACCAATTATAAAAACGAGCTTAAAAAGATAGGCGCCGAAAAGGAAAGTGCAATTTCGGCGGATTCTATAGAGGATTATCAAAAGGCGGCAGACCTTAAGACGAGAGAATGCTTCCTGCTCGACAAGATAGGCGAACTGGAATCGAAAATGCAAAACCCGTCAGTCACGACAGACGATTTGGCGCAGGTAATCGAAAACAAAACCAAAATTCCCGTTCAAAAGCTCACGACTGACCAAACGGATAAGCTTATTAACTTAGAGGATGCGCTTCACAGGAGGGTTATCGGTCAAAACAAGGCAATAGACCTTGTGTCTGCGGCTATAAGGCGCAACAGAGCAGGGCTCACAAAAAAGAAAAGACCGACCTCGTTTATATTTGTCGGGCCTACGGGAGTCGGCAAAACAGAGCTTGTAAAGGCGCTTGCGGAGCAGCTTTTTGATACCGAGGATGCGCTCATAAGGATAGATATGAGCGAATACATGGAAAAACATTCGGTTTCAAAGATTATCGGCTCGCCTCCGGGGGATGTGGGATATGACGATGCAGGTCAGCTTACCGAAAAGGTAAGGCGCCGTCCCTACAGCGTAATTCTGCTTGACGAGATAGAAAAGGCTCATCCCGACATTCATAACATCCTTCTGCAAATTCTGGATGACGGGAGAATTACAGACGGTCACGGCAAAACCGTAAGTTTTAGAAACACCGTAATTATAATGACCTCAAATGCAGGCTCAAACGAGTCATCGGGGGTATTCGGCTTCGGCGGAAGCGGCGAAAACAAAAACGAAATCCGAACCGAACGAGCACTTAAGGAAATTTTCAGACCGGAATTTCTCAACAGAATTGACGAGATTATTACATTTGAAAATCTCACAAAACCGGAAATTGTTGAAATTGCGGCGCTCAATGTCCGAGACCTTGTTTCCCAGGTTATGAGATGCGGCATAGAGCTTGATGTTGAGCAGTCTGCCATAGAATATATTGCAGACAAGGGCTACAGTCACAGCTTCGGCGCAAGACCGATTTTAAGGACAATAAGGCGTGAAATTTTAGATAAGCTTTCGGATATGGTTATCAGAGGAACCGCAAAGAAGGGCGATTGCTTCACGGTTTGCAAGACGGATAACGGTCTTGAAATCATCAAAAAAGTCAAATAACAAAGCTCATAAAAGCATTTTAAGAGGGTGCGGCAAAAATCATTTTGTCGCACCCTTTTTTTTGAAATATTCAAATATTTTTTCCGCAAGCCCCTCGTTTATGCCCTTCACATTTTGCAAAGTAGCAATGTCGGCGGCTCTGATGTTTTCGACACTCTTGAAATATTCCAGAAGTGCTTTTCTTTTTGCCGGACCGACACCTTCAATTTCTTCAAGCTCGGACTTAACCGCAGTCTTTTTATGAAGCTTCTTGTGGTATCCGATAGCATAGCGATGCACTTCCTCCTGCATATTCGCCAAAAACCTGAAAAGCCTTGACCTTATGGGAACGGTTATGGACTCGGTGTCGGAGGTAATTTCCTTTGTTCTGTGCTTATCGTCCTTTGCAAGCCCGAAAACAGGTATGGAAACATTAATGTTCTGAAGCAGCCTCCTGACGGTTGAAACCTGCCCCCGACCGCCGTCAAGCAAGATAAGGTCGGGAAGAGGCAAAAACTTTTCGTCCCCCTCAACGGCCCTGTTAACCCTTCTGAAAACAACCTCCGCCATTGCGCCGTAATCGTCGGCGGACGCCGCAGATTCTATTTTGAACTTTCTGTAATTGCTCTTTTTAGGGTGGGTGTCAACATACGAAACCATACCTCCCACAGAATCGCTCCCTGCGGTGTGAGATATGTCGTAGCACTCTATGATCCTGGGCATTTTGGGAAGGTCAAGAAGGGATTTAAGCTCCAGCATTATTGCCCTCTCCCGGGTTTTTGTCAGATTTATCGCCTCTATCGCCTGAACGGCATTAGCCTCAGCCATTGAAAGCATTTTTCTCTTTTCTCCTCGCTTCGGAACGATTATCGAAACGCTCCTCCCCTTTAGCTTTGACAAATGCCTTTCGAGGATTTCCTTCTCATGTGGCTCACACATAAGATAAATAGCCTTCGGGATTTGACTTCCGTCACCGTAAAACTGCAAGATAAACTGGGAATATATTTCCTCGAGGGTTTCGGACTCGGTGTTTTTCATCTTAAAGTTATCCCGCCCCGAAAGCTTTCCGTCACGCACAAAAAACACCTGCATACACGCCTCGTCGCCGTCCGATGCGTATGCAATAAAATCCTGCTCGTTGCTCATATTTCCTATCGCCTTTTGCTTTTCGGAAATACCCTTCAGCACCTCAATGCTGTCACGAAGGGCGGCAGCCTTTTCAAACTTCAGCTCGTCCGACGCCTTGTACATATCCGCCTCCATTTTAACGATAGCGTCATCGTGCTTTCCGTCCAAAAATGCCCTGGCGTTTGCAATCACCTCATTGTATTCCTCGCTTGTAACATTGCCCATGCAGATTCCCGAGCACTGCTTCATATGATAGTAAAGGCAAGGTCTGCCCTTTCCTATATCCCTCGGAAAATTCCTGCCACAGGTGTAAACGCCGAAAATCCTTCTCAGCATTTCAATGCTTTTTCTCGCAACATTTGCGTTGAGGTACGGCCCGTAATACTTAGCACCGTCGTTTTCAAGCTTCCTCGTCATTACAACCTTCGGGAACTCCTTGTCGGCGGTAATCTTAATAAACGGATAATGCTTGTCATCCTTCAAAAGAATGTTGTACTTCGGCATATACTTTTTTATAAGGTTACATTCAAGCACCAAAGCCTCCGCTTCGGAATCCGTTACGATATATTCAAACCTGTGCACATGGGAAACCATTGCAACAACCTTCGGGGAATGGTTTTTGTGAGATCTGAAATACTGGGTTACACGGTTTTTAAGATTTTTAGCCTTCCCAACATAAATAACCGTATCATCCGACGAGCGCATAAGATAAACCCCCGGCTCCTCGGGCAGGGTTTTTACGGTATTCTCGATTATATCGGACACAACCTCACCTCCGCAAAATAAAACAGGCAGACCGCAGTCTGCCTCTTTATCATTCGTTTCAGTTTACTCTTCAAAATTGCTTGTCACCAAATGAACAAGAGCGTTAACGGCATCTTCCTCATCGGCACCGTTTGCGGTAATCTTAAAAGTCATACCCTTGTCGATTCCGAGCGCAAGCACACCCAAAAGGCTCTTTGCGTTAGCGGAAGACTCACCGCGTTCAATGGTTATAAGGCTTTTGAATTCGTTTGCTTTCTGGATGAAAAATGTAGCCGGCCTTGCATGAAGACCTTCTGTTTTTTGAATTGTAACTTCTTTTGAAATCATGAATAATTCTCCTATGCATACAGGGCGCAATGCACCCGATAATATAAGACTATAATAATATATTACTAAAATATTTCGATAAAGTCAATATCTAATAAAGACAAATTAATACGCATTTTAAAAACAAAATTGTCTATTTTTACAATCCGTCACTCCGGTCAATGATTTTGGTTACTGAAACCGTGATTTTTGTGCTTATTCCGAGAAGCCGTATGAAAGCAATATAAGCAATCACCGCAATAAATTCAGCCATAGCTATGCCCGTTGCATTAAATTTCAGCTCTGACATAACAGCATAAACCGCAATAAAAACAATAACCGGCAAAATATAAAGCAAAAAGGCAACTCCGAGAACCCTTTTTGAATCGCTTTCAAGCCGAACTCTGTCGCCAACGCCGGCATTTATCCTGTTTTCAGCATAAGTCACAGCTTCCTTCTTTCCGCAGCCGCCGCAGGAAGAGCAGTTTCCGCCGCAAGAATCACGCCTTATAACAGAAACAACAGCCAAACTTCCGTCAAGCTTCTTTACAATTCCTTCAGTTATCAAAGGGAATCATCCCCTTTTTGACCTTTTGCACCTTCAAGCATTTCGGCGGCGTTTTTGAGGGTAGTTTCGGTAATAACCTCACCGCCCGTAATTCGAGCCAGCTCATAAAGCCTGTCGTCCCCCGAAAGCACTCTTACAGAGGATTGCACGGTGGAATTTTCGATACGCTTTTCAATCAGCATATGTATATCGGCGGCTGCCGCAATCTGTGCGAGGTGGGTTATACAAATAACCTGCCTTCCGCACGACAGCCCGTGCAGGCGTTTCGCAATTTTTATTGCCGCCCTTCCGCTTACGCCCGTATCAATCTCATCGAAAATCACGGTTTCCACATCATCCGTAAGAACCGTTTGAAGCGCAAGCATTATCCTCGAAAGCTCACCGCCCGAAGCAATTTTTATGAGGGGCTTGGGAGGCTCGCCGGGGATAGTGGAAATCAGAAAAGCAATGCTTTCAAAGCCGTGAGAATTAGGCTCGCAGGGCTCAAATCCCACATCGAACACAACATTTTTCATATCCAAAAATCCAAGCTGCTTTGTAACCTCGTCGCAAAGCGTTTTTGCACCGCTTCTTCTTAATTCCGAAAGAGCTTTTCCGCGCTTTATCATATCCGCCTCAAGGTTTTTAAGCTCCTCTTCAAGCTTTTCGGTGTTTCCAGTTTCAAACTCCGCATTTTCTATATCTTCCAAAAGGCTGTCCCGAATGCGAATCAAATCCTCGATTTCTCCCCCGTATTTTCGCTTAAGTGAGGAGAGCCGACTAAGCCTTTCCTCAATGAAATCAAGTTCATCGGGGTTGCTTTCAACGCTTCCCTCGTACCTTCCCAGCTCGTGGGACGCCTCGTCAATCTCGCACTGTGCACTCTGCAAAAGCTCCAGAACCGAAGCAAGACTCTTGTCAAAGCCGCTCACCTCTGAAAGAAGCGAAACCGCCGAAGAAAGCACATCGTGCACACCGCCACCGCCGTAAAGCATGGAATGACAGCCCGATACGGATGAAGCGATTTTTTCGGCATTTGAAAGAATATCCCGCCTTATTATAAGCTCCTCTTCCTCGCCGCACCTAAGCTGTGCCCCGTTAAGCTCGTCAAAGCGGAAGCGCATCATATCTAAGTTTTTAAGTATCTCTTCCCTTTCCGAATTGATTTTCTCGATACGAGCCTTCAATTCGCAATAAGCCTCAAAGCTCCTTTTGTACTCCTCCGCAAAGCTTTCGCATTTGCAGAATTTATCCAAAAGCTCTCTGTGACAGCTTTGCTTAACCAAAATTCTGTTGTCGTGCTGACCGTGAATGGTAATCAGCTCGGCAGAGCGTTCCTTAACCTCGGACGCCGTTGAAAGATTCCCGTTTATTTTGCAAACCGAGCGCCCGTCGGCAAAGAGCTTTCTCGACAGAAGAATTTCCTCCCCGTCTTTTTCAAAAAGAGCCTGCACGAACGCAAAATCGCATCCGCTTCTTATAATGTCCTTTGAAGCCCTCGCACCCGTTACCATATTGATAGAATCTATTATTATGGACTTTCCGGCACCGGTTTCACCGGTCAGAACATTTAAGCCGCCGCCCGGCTCCAAATCAAGCGTGGAAATTGCGGCAACATTTTCAATGTGAAGTCCGACAAGCATACGCTATCCCCTCATTTTTTCAACAATTTCCTGAATTAATCCTGCGGCATTCTCATCTCTTGCAACAATCATGATCGTATCATCGCCCGCAATAGTGCCGAGCGTATCGCCGATATGCATATTGTCAATAAGGCTCGCAACGCCCTGCGCCATACCGCTAAGCGTTTTAACAACAACGATGTTCATTGCATGGTCGATACTGGTAACGGAGGAGCGGATAATTTCGTTTTCGTTGCCGGAAGGCGCCGCATAAACAGATTCGCCCCCTGCCCTGACCTTCACAAGCTCAAGCTCCTTAATGTCCCTTGAAACCGTAGCTTGAGTAACATCCCAGCCCTCGCTTCGTAAGGTATAGGCAAGCTCGTCCTGAGTTTTTATATTGTTTGAGCGGATAATTTCAAGTATTCTCGACTGTCTGTCCTTTTTTGATGCCATAAGCCGTCACCTCAACTCCTGCTTTTTATTGAGCACATCATAAAAGCTGTAATCTTTAAGTCTTATAAACTTCACCGATTTGTCTGATTTATTTATGGTAACCGAAGAACCTCCGGCAATATCGCAAATATTGGTACCGTCCGCAATCACCTGCATATGGGAATCCGTTTTCCTCAGCACCTTTATGGTAACCGTCCGGTTTTCGGAAACCATCACCGAGCGCGAACGCATTGTGTGAGGACAAATCGGAGTAATTCCGATAAGCTTAAGGTCAGGCTCCACAATAGGGCCTCCTGCGGAAAGCGAATATGCGGTTGAGCCTGTCGGCGTGCAGGCAATAATACCGTCTGCGCTGTAGGAATCCGCCAAAGCACCGTCAACATAAAGCTCAAGACTCATAATTCCGGGGTAGCCGCCTCTTGTTATTACAATATCGTTCAATGCGGTAAAGCTTTCCCCGCCGTTAACGCTTGCCTTAAGCATCATTCTTTCTTCCAGAATATAATCCCCATTAACGATTTTTTTGATACTTTCCCTGTCATTTGCTTCAAACTCGGTCAGAAACCCAAGCGTACCCAGGTTTATCCCGAGCACCGGAATATGCGGATTTTCATGCACCGCACGAAGCAGTGTACCGTCACCGCCGATAACAATCATCGCATCGGCATCACAGCAGTTTGAAACCGTTTCTCCGCCGAATTCCTCCAGAGCCTTACAAACCTTGTTTGTAACCTTCATCCCTTGGTCTTTATCTTTATTTGTGCAAACAATAAATCGTTTCATAAACTACCTCGTTTGTAAGAAAATAATGCTCATTTAAAGGCGGCTTTACTTATCGAGGACATCGTGAGCCTCCGCCACAACGCTGTTTACATCGGCGCAAATCGCATCATCCGAATTATTTTTTATATACATAAGGTACTCGATGTTCCCTTTGGGGCCTTTAATCGGGGAATAGGTAAGTCCCAAAAGCCCGAAGCCGTTTTCCCTCGCCATACCGAGAACCTTGTTTATTACCTCTTTGTGAACCTCTTTATCTCTTACCACTCCGCCTTTTCCGACCTGACCTCTGCCTGCTTCAAACTGGGGCTTTATAAGGCAGACCATCTCGCCGTTTTCTTTAAGCAAATTCTTTGCGACCGGCAGAATATGATAAAGTGAAATGAAGGAAACATCAACAGACGCAAAATCAAGCTCATCGGGTATGGGCTCGATATATCTTATGTTGGTTCTTTCCATGTTTATTACACGCTCATCCGAACGAAGCTCCCACGCAAGCTGACCGTACCCCACATCAACGGAATACACCTTTGACGCACCGCATTTTAGCATACAATCGGTAAAGCCGCCGGTTGAAGCGCCTATATCCATACAAATAAATCCGTCAAGGGAAAGCTTAAAAACATCCATAGCTCTTTCAAGCTTGTAGCCGCCTCGGCTGACATACTTCATTTTTTCTCCCCTGAAATCTATTTCCACATCGGAATCGTACTGCATTCCCGCCTTGTCAGCCTTTTGCCCGTCAATATAAACCTGACCTGCCATGATTACTGCCTTTGCACGGTCACGCCCGGAAACGATTCCCCTTGAAACAAGTATGGAGTCAAGCCTTTCCTTCAAAATTCAACACATCCTCGACAATTGAGGCTTCATCAAGCCTGTATTTTTTAAATAACGATTCATCGTCCCCATGGGTTATAAATTCGTCCGGGAACGCCTTAACAATAATATTTTTGCATAAAACCCGTTCGATTTCCTCCGAAAGACCGCCGTATCCGCACCCGTCCTCGATTGAAACAACGATTTTCCTGTCCATACTCCGAACCAGGCAATCGTCAAAGGGTTTTAAAAATCTCATATCGCATACTGCAGTCGAAACACCTGCTTTATCCAATTCTTGTGCTGCCCTGTATGCATTTGCCACCATTTTCCCGATAGCAAATATTACGCAGTCCTCGCCGTTTTTAAGCACTCTGCCCTTTCCGAATGTAAGAGGGGTATCCTCAAACGCCATGATTTCTTTTCCTCTGGGGTATCTTATCGAAACGGGGCCTTCGATTTCTTCCGAAAGCAGAAGCATTTTTTTAAGCTCGGAAAAATCGGAGGGTGCCATAACCGTCATATTCGGAATTGATTTCATATAGCATAAGTCGTAAAGCCCCTGATGAGTTTCCCCGTCCGCTCCCACAAGACCGGCACGGTCAATACAAAAGCAAACATGGAGATTTTGAAGCGCCGCATCGTGCAAAATCTGGTCATAGCCTCTTTGAAGGAAGGTGGAATATACCGCAAAATAAGGGCTCATTCCGCCCTTTGCAAGTCCTGCGGAAAAAGTAACAGCGTGCTCCTCCGCAATGCCCACATCGAAAAACCGCTCGGGAAACTTCTTTGCAAACGGCAAAAGCCCCGTACCGTCTGGCATAGCCGCTGTAATGGCACAGATATTTTTATTTTTTTCAGCCATTTCAAGAAGCGTTTCACCGAAAACCGAGGAATATGTTTTTTTGCTTTCTCCGCAGCTTCCGGTGCTCACATCAAAGCCCGAAACCCCGTGGAACTTGCTCGGAAACTCCTCGGCATATTTATAGCCCTTGCCCTTTTTTGTGCATACATGAATAAGGCAGGGTGAATTTTTAGACTTTGCCTGCCTCAGAACCGTGGTAAGCTTATCAAAATCGTGCCCGTCAATCGGCCCGTAATACTTGAAGCCGAGCTGAGTAAAAAGGCTTCCCGAAAAGAAAAGATTTCTGATTTTATTCTTGACATATCTGAGTTTTCTGAACACAACCCTACCCAATTTTGAACGGTTAAGCTTGCTTTCAACCCGATTTTTGAATTTATAGTAGCCCTCACGGTTTGTGATTTTGCAAAGATACCTTGAAAGGTTGCCGACATTTTCCGAAATCGACATATTATTGTCGTTCAGTATTACAATAATCTTTGTTCCTTCGGCGTTGTTTAGTGCTTCGTACGCTTCGCCGCCGGTCATTGAGCCGTCGCCAATAACCGCAACAACCTCGAAGCTTTCGCCCTTAAAATCCCTCGCCCGACAAAGCCCGAGAGCCGCGGAAACGGAGGTTGAGCTGTGCCCGGTGTCAAATGCGTCACATTCGCTTTCGCCGGATTTGGGGAACCCCGAAAGACCGCCGAATTTACGAAGCGAATCGAACCTATCCCTTCGCCCCGTTAAAATCTTGTGAACGTATGCCTGGTGCCCCACATCCCAAATGAATTTATCCTTGGGGCAATCAAAAACCGTATGCATTGCGAGCGTAAGCTCCACCACTCCGAGATTGGACGCAAGATGTCCCCCGGTATCCGCAACGGAATTTATAAGAAAATTACGGATTTCCGAAGCAAGCACATCAATTTCGGTTCTGTTCAGTTTTTTCAAATCCGAAGGTGTGTTTACATTCTCTAAAATCATCCTATTACTTCTTTCGTGAAAATGAGTATATAATAACCGATGCAATATGAACAATTTTATTCGAGTTTTTCATCGCAACGGTTTTGCCGATAGCCTTTCCGCCCACCGTAACTGCGGATAAAACCGCTGTCATGACAACGCTAATTGCCGAGCCGCCGCCCGTAAACAAATGAGCAACTATTACCGCCAAGGTCGAACCGCTGACAATGCCCGCAATATCGCCTATTACATCATTGCAAAAGCTGGAAACCTTTTCTGCGTTTCTTATAAGCCTGATACTGCACGCCGCAGACCTGTACTTTTTTGAAGCAAGCGCATGAAAGGGCGTTTCGTCGGCTGTTGCAACCGCAATGCCGATCATATCGAAAACAATGCCGATAGCAACTATCAAAACCAAAATCACAAACGCAAAGCCGATGTTAAGCTTTTCAACAACTGCCGATGAGCCAATGCTCAGCGTTACGGAAAGCACAAAGGTCCAGACAAATATAGAAATAATCCATTTAACGCTTGTTTTTTTGTTTGAAGCCGAGCCGGACTTGATTTTAAGCCTTAACCCGGCAGAAGAATCCTTATTATCCATAAAAACCTCGTAAAATATATAAAAGGTGGTGATATGTGTGATAAAATCTACAGCATAGGTTCAGTAGGATTTCCCGCAAGGCAACCCTTCCGTCGCCGGTAAGGGGGGTTCCCCATTAACGCCTTGTCCGGTGCGTCACCGCATCCGGGACTGAATTGCCACTAAGACTGTACTGCAATCCCACACATATCTCTTCCGAACAGCCTAGGGGTTTTCCCCGACAGCCGATACAATTCTTTATCCTCTTTTGCAGGAATGTTTTCAAAAAGCAATAGCAAAAATATGCTGGCCGGCATAGTTTTGCCTGATCTGTTATCCCAGCATCCCCACTCAAGGCAGGCTACTCTGTCCCAAGCACAAATGTGTACCAAGGTACAGGTTTCATCCTGTTTCGTAACGCACTTTAGTCTGAACACAGTGCAAAGTATGCGCTACAATAACAGGTCTCCGCGGAAATTGGGTCGCATTCGGCATGCCGTTGCCGAGCGCCCAAAAACCTTAACTCCCAGCACAAACCCCCGCTTGGCGGCGAAAGCCTGCACCAGGAACTTCATCGATGTGCCCTACAACGGATTTTTAGGCCCGTCCTGGGAATTGCCCGAACCGACTAGGATACTGCACCACCTTATTAACAATTATTTTTTACGGTTTAACAAACCGTTTGCCAAATCTATGAAAAATTCGCTTCCCGAAACGCCGGAGAGCGCCTCGTTTGCCAAATTTGTATATTCCTTGGAAAGCTCCTCGGCGCGTTTTAGTCCGAACAGCGAAACATAGGTGCATTTTCCGTTTTCCAAATCACTGCCCACGGGCTTTCCGAGCACCTCCGAGTCGCCCTTGACATCCAAAATATCGTCCCGAACCTGAAACGCAAGACCGAGATACAGCCCAAAGGTTTTGAATTTTTCAAGCACCGCATCGTCAGCACCTGCCGCCGCCGCACCGCAAAGAAGGCTTTCGCAGATAAGTGCCGAGGTCTTGTTTTCGTGAAGAAAGCGGAGCGTTTCGGCGGAAATCTGTTTTCGGACTCTATATCAACCACCTGACCGCCAATCATGCCGCCGGCACCCGAAAACGAAGCCATAAACCCTATCGCCTTTACAAGCCTTTCGGGCAAAATTTCAGCCTTTACCGCAGTTTCAAACGCCAGAAGCGAAAGAGCGTCCCCTGCAAGCGTTGCCATTGCATCCCCGAAAACCTTGTGGTTTGTGGGCTTCCCTCTGCGGAAATCATCGTTATCCATTGACGGCAAATCGTCATGAATAAGCGAAAATGTGTGAATCATTTCAATTCCGCAGGCAATAGGCAAAACCTTTTCCGGAGCCTCTCCGAGTGAATCTGCCGCCGCAAGACAAAGTACGGGGCGTATACGCTTTCCCCCTGCCATTAAGGAATATCTCATGGCTTCGTAAACCGTTTTCTGGAGGCAATCGGGAACTTTCATGCAACAGTCAAGATAATCCTCCGTCAATGTTCTGTAATCATCAAACTTCCTCATCGCTTGCCTCCACCGAGAATGCTTTTGCCGTCATTTTTCCGTTTTCAAGCTTCAAAAGCCCGATTTTCTGCTGAGCCTCGTCCAGCATTTTTGTACAAAGCCGTGTCAGCTCGACGCCTCTTTCAAAAAGCTTCAAGGAGGAATCAAGCTCAGCCTCGCCGGATTCAAGCTGAAGCGTAATCTTTTCAAGCTCACTCATTGCCTGTTCAAAAGTTAATTTTTCCATATATCCTTAACCTCACAAATCGCACCGCCGTCCGAAAACCGAACGGATAATCTGTCACCCTCATTTAAATCGGCGGCTGATTTTACAACCTCATCATCTTTTTTCACAACCGAAAAGCCCCTGTTAAGAGTTGCAAGAGGGCTTAGTGCATCGAGCTTTCCGATAGCCGAAGAAAGCAGTTCCTTATCCTTTGCCAAAACCGAATTCATTGCCGCTTCAAGCTTAAGCGATGCGGAATCCAGTGCCATCATGCGCTTTTCCACAATGTCGTTTTCTCTTTTGTAAACAGCCCTTCCCGAAAAGCCCTCGAGAGCGAGCCTTTTTTTCCTCACCGTTGCGCCTACGGCGTTTATCAGCCTTAAGTCAAAGCCCGAAAGCTTTTCCAAAAGCTCCGCCGTGGAAGGAACCGCAAGCTCTGCCGCCGCAGAGGGAGTCGGAGCGCGAAGATCCGCAACAAAATCAATTATTGTGAAATCCGTTTCATGCCCCACGGCGGAAATAATGGGAATTTTGCAATTTGCCGCCGCTCTTGCGACAATTTCGGTATTAAACGCCCATAAATCCTCGATTGAACCTCCGCCTCTGCCGACGATTAAAACATCCGCCCACCCTGAGCGGTCAAAATAATCTATGGCTTTTGCAATGTCGCCCGGTGCCTCATCGCCCTGCACAAGCACGGGATAAATATAAATATCCGAAAGCCTGTACCGCCTTTTTAAGATGTTTAATATATCCCTTACGGCGGCGCCTGTCGGAGAAGTAACCACACCGATTTTGGACGGAAATTTCGGTATCGGCTTTTTCCTGTCCTCATCGAAAAGCCCTTCCTCGGAAAGCTTTCCCTTAAGCTGTTCGTAGGCTGCGTAAAGCGCTCCGATACCGTCGGGCTGCATTGAATCTATATAAAGCTGATACTGCCCGTCACGCTCGTAAACACCCACACGCCCCGATGCGATAACCTTCTGTCCGCTCTCGGGCAAAAACTTGAGGGTTGAGGCGGCAGAACGGAACATAACGCATTTTATAACCGCCGTTTCATCCTTGAGAGCAAAGTACATATGCCCCGAATAATGAGCCTTGAAATTTGAAATTTCCCCTTTGACCGTCACACGAAAAAGAAGATTATCCTGCTCAATTATGCCCTTTATATACCTGTTAAGCTGCGAAACGGTAAGTGTGATATTATCCATTTTACAAAACTATTCCTCAAAAATTTTAAGCTGACGGACAACCCCCGCCAAAATTCCGTTTACGAATGCACCCGTCTGCTCGCCGTCATAAGCCTTTGCAAGCTCAATCGCCTCGTTTATAGAAACCTTTGCGGGGACATCCTCCAAAAATTTCATTTCAAACACGGCAATACGCATGATTGCCATAAGAGTTTTTGAAATTCTGTTAATCTTCCATTCCTTTGAGTTAGCGGAAATAATGCCGTCAATCTCGTCGATATTTTCCGAAACCCCCGACAAAACCGAATTCATATATTCAATATCACCGTCCGAAAGCGGGATATATAAATCTTCATCATCGGGCTGAACGTTCCTGAAATAGCTTTCAACGGCGGCACAGGGAGCGTCCCCCGTCATATCGCACTGATACAAAAATCTGACTGCCGCTTCTCTTGCATTTTGTCTGCTCATGCCGTATTCCTCTGACTTTCAAAAAATAAATTAAGATAAGTATATCACATTTTATAAAAAAAATCAAGATTTATGTTGCTTTTTTTAGCGCCGAATGTTATAATATATATTGAAAACGTATACAAAGGAGAGGCACTTTCATGGCAGAAATCAGATTAACCTTAAAATCGGGGCAACTCGGCAAGCAGACAAATGTCAATATAATTCTTCCCAATGTTGTTGAAAAAGGAGAAAAGCTCCCCGTTCTTTACCTTTTGCACGGGCGGAGCGATAACGAAACCGCATGGACATCGCTTTCTTCAATCGGAAGATATGTGCTTAACAAGAAGGTT